>JBDKUU010000530.1:0-9281 GCA_039679525.1 Phycisphaerales bacterium
GATCTGCATCTTCTCGGAACCGGTGAACTGTCGTCGTGTCGTCATGAACATTCCCTTTCACAGTGACGGCCAATGTACTCTCTCACTCACAATCCGGGAATGTCCAATTCCGTCAGAGGCAACACAATACAAATCCCGCCGTCTGTGCGACAATAATCTGCTTGGCTAGAATACCCACATTGGAGTTGAGGGTCCTATAGACATGGGGTGGAATGCGAGCGGTCCGGGTTTCGGTATGTTCTTGTTCAGCGGCACTAGTTGTACTCGCATGTGAATCCACCACGTGTGATTGTGAAGGCGATGGTGCGGTCGGCTGTCGTGTTGTATTCGCAACATCGGCATTCTCGGCGGGACCATGGTTGGTATGATCGCGCGACTGTGGGCTGTGGTCTTGCTTCGGCCGTAGGGGAGTAACCGTATATTTGTGCGTGGCCGTTGTGTGTGGAAAGACCAGCGCAATCATGCTAGTCGTTGTTCTTGCTATTGTCGCATTGTCAATAACATCACGGTTGGAGGCATACTGCAAGGTTAGAATCCCGCTTTGGCCGGGCCGTAGGGAAGCAACATTCCCCCTAAGAAGACAATTGATCGCGGATAGTTCAACAACATCGAGAGTATCCTTGCTCACGTCTGTATTAGAGTCAGACGATTTGAACGTTGCTTTAGTTCCATGCTTAGGTTCGTGCCTGTTCGTTTGTCGTCTTTCCACCATAGTCCACATCCCTATATGTACGACGGTATCCTTCTTCTACAAAACGAGGGGAGCACGTATGTTCGAAGAGAAATTGGTGAGTATTTAAACGGCGATGAACAGAAGGCTTTCAAACGTTGCCCAACTGTGCAGATCTACATATGTGGTTTAGGAAGTGGCACCTGGGATAGTCGTCTAGCCTCTCTATTCCCTGTTCTTCTCGTCCGTACCTCTCTCAATCCCAAGCCACGGGATTGTTCAAAGTCCCAACGTGTGCGTCCTCAAACGAGTCTGTCTCATGGTGACAATGGGGACAGTTAACTATTGTCTCCTTCCCCTATCGTCTTCGCTCCTACTTCTCGTAATCCCGCGGCCACGAAATCGCTCACAATCCCGAAGTCTCCGGCCTCAAACCAGTTTGTCACAGCTTCATCAGAGGTGCTCATCGAAGAAAGTAATGACATTATGTCGGAATGGGGCGGCGGGAACAAGAAAAAAGTCACTGGAAGGGTGACTTTTTTCGTGGGAGCGTTGGTGCGTAGAAGCGTGGATGCGTTGTGGGCGAGGCGGAGCGGCGGCTAGGGGCCGGGTGACCCATGGCTCGTGACTCGTGGCTTGGGTGCAGGAGTACGTAGAAATACCTATAGCGGCGGGATGCCGCGTGGGAGCGTGGGTGCGTGGAAGCGTATAAGGGTTTGGGGGGAGGCGAGTGGCTGCGTCGAAGGGTTCTTACGCGATGCATCTACGCATTACAGTTCTGCGGTCCGGCCGGGGATTAGCTGCGGACTCGGAGCCGTTCGTGCTCCACGATCCAGAGTTGGCCACGACAATCGGTTGTCTTGAGGATCTCCAGGAGCCGGCGAACGACGCGGAGAACCTCGGGGGCGCTCTGTTTGGCCAGTCGCAGGACCAGCAGGCCGGGATAGTCCGCGGGGCGGTAGGTGCGGATGTCGGCGAAATCGGTATCGAGGGCTATGCCGGCAGGCGGAGGATTCGTTCGTGGGAAAGTTCGGCCGCGTAGGCGATGGCGGCTCGTACGGCCTCCGGCGTCAGGGCCAGGTAGTTGGCGACGATCTGCTCGACGGTCTGGCCATCCGCCAAATTGTCCAGGACGACCGAGACCATGATCCGCGTGCCCTTGATGCACGCCTTGCCGTGGCAAATCTGCGGGTCTACCGTGATGTAGTCTGTCCAGTCCATAGGTATAGCATACTCGAAGAACCTCGAGGAGTAAAGCCGAAGCGGTCGGAGGCCGGGTTGGAGCGTGGGAGCGCAGAAGAGTGGAACCGGCTTGGGTAACGCGGAGCCGCTTTGCGGCGGGACCCTTTCTGAACGCATCCACGCATATACGCTTTCACGCTTCTACGGGCCGCCTCGTGCCCTCGCCGCGGGATGGCTTGGGTACTCATCTGGGAAGTTGAGGTTGGCGTACTCGCCCCAGGTCTCCCAGGCGGCCTTGTCGTGGGCTCGGGCCGCGTCTTCGGGGCGGTCGAATTGGCCGAGGTTCTTGGCGCGGCCGTGGTGCTTGATCGAGGAGACCCATTTGTCGCGCTTGCGACAGTAGGAGACGCCGATGAACTCGGAGGTGGCGTGCGGCGAACTGCGGCGGTTGGCGTTGTTTTGTTCTATTGTGCAGTTGCGGAGGTTCAGGCGCCTGTTGTCCAGGCCGTTGTGGTTCTTGTGGTCGCAGATCATTTCGTTCGGCGTGTTCATGATTTGGCGGTGCATGTGGATCCGCTTTGTCCGGCCGTGCTCCTGGATGTGACGGATTGCGTAGCACGTGTCGCGATTGGCCTTGCAGCACCAGCGGAACTGCGAGAGCCAAACGTAGTCCTCGGGATCGACCTTGGCGAAGCGGTTCTGAGTCAGGGGGATCTGGCAGTACTCGCCGAACGCGTCGACGTACACCGGCAGGGCCGGTGATTGATTATGGATTATGGATGATTGATTATTGGCGGAGGCCGCGTCGCGGCGGGACTGATCATCGGTCGGATCTGCCGTTTCACGCTTCACCAGGGCCGCTTCACGGCTCGCCCCCTCGGCGAGCTCCGAGCGACTGGCGACGAGCGACGCGTGACGCCCCCGGCCCACGGGCCGGAAGTCGCCGCAGTAGTCTGTTGGCTCGACACGCGGCCAGAGGGCCTGGCCGGTGGTGCGGGCCGGGATCGGGGCGTTGCGGACGCAGTGCATTGCTTCGCCGATCTGGCGGCAGAAGCGGCAATCGCGGCACTGTCCGACTGGCCCGTTTTGTGTCATTTTTTCAGCCTTGAGAGACGCGAAAAACGATCGCGCGTCTCTCTACCCTTGCCCGATGTTGCACGGATTTTGCGAAAAATCCGGGGCTTGGGAGGGGCTGAAATCGCCGTAAATCACGCGGCGGGCTGGAATAAAAAAAATTGCGAGGGCGGGGCGTTTTGGGGGTCTGAATAGATGCACGAATTTTGCTATTCCCACCTTGTTGGTGGGGTATGTGGGTTGCCTAAAAGTGCGGTTTTCTGTGCGTTCTTACGTTCCGTGGTGTGTGGGGCTCGTCGGGGCGAATCATATTCGCCCTAAATCCTGTGAAGATAACGCCTTACGGCGTCACTACGAGCGAGGAAGATAACGCCTTGCGGCGTCACTACAAACGGGGAGGACGGCTGACGTTGCGCGCACGACGGGAAGAGGGCGACGCATGCGTCGCCCCTACGAGACGGCGGGTGCGGTCGAGACGCGGAACTTCTGTCATGCATCCACGCATCCACGCATCTACGCATCTACGCATCTACGCTTCTACGCTTCTACGCTTCTACGCGGCCTTTGGCCGTTATTGGTCACGGCTGCGGGTTCTGCGGCTGGGCGGCGCCTTGCGGCTGGGATCGCGGCTGAGCCGGTTGGGTTTGGCCCGGCTGGGTTTGCGGCTGGCCTGTCGGCGTCTGGCCTTGCGATTGCTGTTGGCCTTGCGCCGGCTGTTGCTGGTCCTGCGTCGGCGGCTGGTTCTGGGGCAGGAACTTGTCCCAGAGCGGGTGGCCGGTCTGGTCGCGGAGCGTGATCGTCTCGTTGCCGACGGTGGCCGTGATGGGCAGGATGATCGGCTGACGCCAGGCGGTGGCCTGGCCGCCGATCAGCTTGATGCGGTCGTTCGCGGCGACGTAGAAACTCTGGCGGCTGACGTAGTCGCGCGGGCCGAGGTGGACGGTGACGAGTTCGCCGTCGTCTGTGCGGACCTGCAACTGGATCCATTCGGCGTTGGTTCCGACGAGTTGGAACGAGCTGACGCCGGTGACGACGCCCTCGATGGTTCGCAGTTTGTCGGGCGTGAAGGCGGCGAGATACTCGCTGCGGACCGCGTTGCCGTTGGTCTGCGGGGCCTGCTGGCCGGCGATCTGCGGGAGCTGCGACGTCTGCTGCCCGGACTGCGTCAGGCCGGGGACGACGCCTTGCGGCTGGGCAGGCATGGTCGCCTGCGGCTGATTCTGGATGGCTCCCTGCTGCTGAGTGGGGAAGGCCGCCTGGGGCCGGATGGGAGCCGTCGTCTGAGGTTGAGCCGGGAAGGTGATCGGGGCTTGGGTTTGCGCCATCCCCTGCGGCTGAATCGGGGTTGTGGTCTGCGGCTGGTAGGGCGTGGTCGCCTGGGTTCCGGGGCGGGGCTCGGGCGGGATGTAGCCGAGGACGGTCCAGTCCGGCTCCTCGGGCCGCACATTGTAGGCCGCGAAGAGCCGCTCGGAATAAGCCGGATTGGAGAGGTCCGGGAATTGGCGGGGGTCGAAGGAATTGGCCATCAGAGTCTCTTTGTTGACGCGGACGCGGGCCACGGACTGGCCGGGCCAAATCTCGATGGCGCTGGCCGGCACGGCGGCGTACCTGTCGCGGAGGCTCAGCAGCCCGCGGTAGCCGATGACCGTGTAGGGGACCTCGCCGGTGTTGACGGCGACGACCATGTCCTTGACCTTGCCGACTCTGTCGCCCTGCGGATCGCGGACGCGCATGCCGATGATGTGACTGACGCGCCGGTTGCGGATGTCTTTCTGCGACGTGGACGGCTGGGCGGTGAAGGTGATTCGCTCGGCCGGCTGGCCGGCGGCGGGCCCGAGCCAGCGAGGGTCGCCCTCGGCGGGCCAGGCGTGGCTGCGGAAGCCGGGATCGTACTTGAGATCCTGCTTGTTGATGGGGACGACGATGGTGCTGCCGACGCCGGCCCGCACGATCGACCACGGGATGGCGTAGCGATGTTTGCCGAAGCCGAAGAGGCCGCCGCGGGTGACCACCGCGTAAGATACGTTGTTGAGTTCCGGCGTCAGGACGATGTCGTCGATCTTGCCGAGCGTGACGCCCTGGGTGTTCTTGATCGGCTCGCCCATCAGCTTCGTGGCCCGGCGCAGGACTGCGCGATCGGCGACGGGCGTCGCACTCTGCGTCTGCATCGTCACGCTACGGATGGTCCCGCGTGCAGCATCGGATCTCGCTTCCGCGACCGTTGCTCGACCGACGAGGAGCCCGGCCGCACCGAGAATCAACACTGTTCCCAGCAATGACCTGTTCGCCAGCATATCTCGACCTCCCTGTACTAGAACCGATCCATTGAGCCGTTCGGCGACCCGGATGCACGCCGGCCGTGCAGGCGTCGCCCGCGACTGATGTTTCTATCTGGCGAATCGTCGCGCTGGAATGAGCAAAGGCCCCATTCGCCCTGAGCAGAATCCCTAGGGCACAGGCGGCCTCGGCTTCGCCCAAGCAGGCAGGCACGGGGCTGCCCTCGTTGTTCTGCACATCTTCGGCTCGTCGAGATCCGGGGCGTTGAAAGCGTCCAGGAGCGGGGGCGCTGCCCCCGGACCCCCGGGATTTTGCGCTTTGGGCCAGAGGCATGATAAACAAGACGGCGACTTCGCCAAGACAGCGGGATCGTCCAGACCGGCGAACCGGGCTCTGCCGGCATCATGCTGCTGGCAAAAGCGAAAAACCTCCCTCACAGCCCGCCGCGGGCGTGTTCTGCGTGCCAAAGATGTGTAGAACAACGAGGGACCTGCCCTTACTAACGGCAAAGAGGATATGTCATCGCTCCTTCTTTTCCTTATCCTTCAGAATGCGGTCTCTGTCGAGATCGATGGCTTCCGTCGGCGTCTTGCCCGCATCTTCCCAGCTTTCGCTGCGGACCTCCTTGCGGGCCTCGGCCTGCTCGTTCACGTCGCGGAACGTCTCGCCGCCGGGCATCGGTCCCGTCCGCCGGCCGGCCGGAGTGTACTCGGCGGGTATCTCCTCGATGTCGGTCGCATCCTCCATGGGGGCCGAGGCCTCGGCGTTCTGATCGGTGCGTTGGAGGTCTTCCAGGCCTTTCTGGGAGGCGGGGATCGACTCCCGGGCCTGCTTTACATCAGCCACGCGGGACTTGTGCAGGCCGGTGTAATCCGGGGTCTTCCATTCCTCCAGCTCCGTCAGGCCGCGGTTGATGATGACGTGGTCGCCGCGAATGTCGGCCACCGCGTCGTACGGAAGCCTCCTGTCCATCGAGAAGAACTCGCCCTTTTCGATGGTCAGATTCTCTTTGTCCAGTTTCTGGATCTCGCCCAATTCCCGGCCATCGTCGCTGAAGGCGAGCATGCCGGGATGAAAATCGGGGTGTGCCCGAAGAAAATCTTTGCGCTTCATGATCTGCTCCTTTTCGCTCGTTTACTTGCATGATGCTCTAGGCTCTTTACGCCGAGGCCGCCAGGCGAGCAGCAGCCCGGCCGCAGGGATTCCCTTCCATTGCCCGCGGGGTTTTGCCTAGGCAGGAGCAGCCAGAAGCCGGCGGTCTCCGCATGGCAACGGCAAGCGACTGCTTGTCGGCGGTCCGACGGAGGCGACGCAGACGAGCCACCGGCAAGACCTTGGGCCTTTCCGCCGCCACTCGATCTTCGATCGCGAGTGTCGAGCAGACCGGCTCGGCCGAGTAGACGATCATGCTCGCACGAGCATCGTGGGCCAGTCGCATTCGTGGCGTGCGTTTATCGCTTTGCGGGTACCGACGGAGAGAGGGGCAGGGGTTCACGACCGTTTCTGCGACTGGACCGGCTGGATGAGATTGCGGAATAGTGGAGGGAACGGACCGATCCGGAATCCGCCGCCCGGCCCGGAGGGCGGCGGAAGATTTGAGATCTGAAATTTGAGATCTGAGATTTGAGATTTCAAATTCTCCGCACCAGGCGTGCCGGTCCTGCGCGCGATCGAGCGACGCCGCCGGGGTGCGAATCGTCTGAGGCTTTGGGATGCCTGCATCGCCTGGCTGCCGGCGAACGTCGGCGCTCTGATGTCTGTCGTATGCGGGCGTTGGTTCTTCCCTCATCTGCACATCGGCGGTGGTCACGGAACTGAACCGAGGGAATCTGCTTGCTTTCATGACGCAGATCGGTACAAAGGGCTCTCATCAGTTGCAGCAGCGCCCCGCCCGTCTGACGGACGACGAGGACCCGGATCGGAAGTTCGGTCCGGGGGGGGCCGAAGAAGTGGTGGCATCCGCAATCGGCCGAGCGCTTTGAAGTCTGGACCGGAGCCCGCTTCAGTGTTCTCGTGGATTTGGATGATGCCCAGACGGCAAGGCTCTACATCATCTACCTAGGATTGTGAGCGGGATCGCAGCGGCGGTTCCGAAGATCGGATATGCGAAATTTCGAGAAGACGAAACGCGTGGTCATCAAGATCGGCACCAACACCCTCTCGAAGGGCGGCGGGATCGATACGGCCTATTTCACCGGCGTGGCGGACCAGGTCAAGGCCCTGACCGAGGCCGGCCGGCATGTGGTCATCGTCACCAGCGGCGCCATCGGCATGGGGGCCGGACAGCTCGGTCTGACAGAGAAACCCCGGGAAATGAAGATGCGCCAGGCCTGCGCCGCGATCGGCCAGCCTCTACTGATGCGGGAATACCGCAAGGCTTTCGAGCAGCGGGGGGTGCAGGTCGCCCAGGTGCTGCTAACCGCCGAGGTGCTCACCAACCGCAAGACCTACCTCAACCTCCGCAACGCGATCGAAACGCTGCTCGATCTGGGCGTGGTGCCCGTGCTCAACGAGAACGACAGCATCAGCACGGCCGAGATCGGCACCGCGTTCGGCGACAACGACAAGCTCAGCGCCCTGGTCGCCAGCAAGATCGACGCGGACCTCTTGATCATGCTCACGGACATCGACGCCTTGTACGACAAGAATCCGCAGGAGCACCCGGACGCCAAGCCGATCCCGGTGGTGTTCGAGATCACCGACGAGATCATGCGCAACGCCGGCGGCTCCGGCAGCGTCCATTCGACCGGCGGCATGAAGACCAAGATCGAGGCCGCCAGGATCGCGTCCAACGCGGGCTGCCGCATCGTGCTGGCCAACGGCCGCGAGGAGCGGGTGATCAGCCGCATCATGGCGGGCGAGCCGCTCGGCACGATCTTCATGCCCAAGCGCAAGCTCAGCAACCGCGCTCGCTGGATCTTGAACAGCAGCCCCGCGGGAACGATTCGCATCGACGACGGCGCGCTGAAGGCCCTGCGAAACCACAAGAGCCTGCTGCCCAGCGGCGTCAAGGGCGTCGAGGGTTCGTTCGAGCAGGGCGAGGTCGTTTGGCTGAACCAGTCCGCCAAGGCGGTCGCCAGCATCGGCAGCGCGCAGCTCGAAGTCGTGGCGGGCAAGCACAGCCGGGAGATCAAAAAGCTCCTCGGCCCCAAGCACCGCGACGTCGTGGCAATCCCCGAAGACATCGTGTTCCTGGATTACAGACGTGTGCTAGAGCGTCGCACGCAGGGTGCATGACCGGTTGTGCGGGAGGGGGGTGCGTAGGGTGGACTCTTAGCCCACGCGTTTGGGCGCCGGCGTATGTATGACGCGTGGGCTAAGAGCCCACCCTACAAGACTGCGGACACGCACCCCCACAAGACCGGCCTGTTCGGCAGGGCTTGAGCGAATCGTCGATCCGTTCTATACTGGTAGGGGGAATCGCTTCCGCGATTTCTCGAATTGACGGAGTAGTTCGCAGAAGCCGGATTGTTGAGGAGCCAGTCGTCGATGTCTGAGCCGGAACAAGACAACCTGTCGGCGGATCGCGCGTCCTCCGACGAGTGGTTCACGCGGTACCTGCTGGACGCGGCGTTTCTCCTTGCGCTGGTCCTGGCGGCCATCGGCGTGTCCCTGTACCTCGACGCCGGCGAGTACTTCCACGACTGGAGCCGCGAGCCGGGGGCCTTGTTCCTCATCTGCATGGTGCTGGTCCCGGTGCTGGGCATCGTGGCCCTGGGGCTCGCCATCTATGCCGGAATTCGACTCTTCATGCGGCCGCGTTCCTTCTCGCACTCCCTCGTGCGTCTGACCTTTCTCATCGCCCACATCTTCGTCTTGATGGTCTGCATCGACACCATCTCTTCGACCGCAGGCGCGGTGGCCGCCGGATTCGGGCAGCTCATGCCCGGCGGGAATTTCAAACAGCCCTGGAGCGAGGTTCAGGGCCGGGACTTCTCAGGCTCGCAGTACGAGGGCCGCGAGGGTTCGCCCGACGATTCGCAGCCGATGCCCCCGGGGATCGGTCCGGGACCGGGCGGCCCGCCGATGCCGGGAGGCGGAGCGGGTCCTCGATGAATCCCGATGCTCGCTCGCCGGA
>JBDKUU010000531.1:0-1744 GCA_039679525.1 Phycisphaerales bacterium
AAGTCACGGGGATCATCCACCAACAGACGGGGCTGCCGGACAGCGAGGGAAAGAAGCTTGAAGGGGGGGGATCAGAGGGTCGCGTCTCGGCGAAGATAAGGCGGGGCACAGACCCCCGTTTGGAACCGACACAGGGCTGGAGCGAACGCCGGCTGTCCCGTGAGTCCATGGACGATGTGAGTCGTACAACGATTGTCGAGCCGGCGGAGTCACTCGCCCGCCGGCGCGGCTCCGCTTGGGATTGTCAGGCCGACTTGGCCGCCTGGGGATGGTCTTCGGACACGTCCGGCAGATCGGCCGCCTTGGCGTTGGACTCGACCTGGGCGATGTTCTTGCAGCCCGGGATAACGCAGGAGACCGCCGGGTTTCGCAGGCACCAGGCGAGAGCCCAGTGGGCCATCGGCACGCCTTGCGGCACTTCCTTGCGGATCTCCTCGACCTGATCGAGCATGGCCTTGCGATCCTGCTCGCTCTGCCAAACGGCCCGCACGTCTGTCTGGGAAAACTGCGCGTCGCGGGTGTACTTGCCGCTCAGGAACCCGCTGGCCAGCGGGACCCGCGCCAGGACGCCGAGCTTCTGCTTGAGGCACGAGGGCAGGATCGCCGCCTCGGCCTGGCGTTCGATTCGGTTGTAGACCGTCTGGATCGTCTCGGCCCCCACGGCAGAAGCTTGCTCCACCTGATAGAGGCTGGCGTTCTTCTTGCTCACGGAGATGCCCAGGTGACGGATGGCCCCCGTGTCGACCAACTGCCGGAGTCTCTCCCAAAGGCCCGGCGTCTTGAACATCGCGTCGGTCCCGCTGTGGAACTGGTAGAGGTCCACGTAGTCCGTCTGGAGGGCTTTGAGCGACTGCTCCAACTGCTCGACGACCTCCGACGGGTCGTACACGTCGTCCCGCTGAAAGGCCCCTTTGAATCGGTGTCCGAACTTCGTCGCGACGACCCATTTCTCACGCCGGCCTTTGATGGCCCGGCCGATGAGCCGCTCGGATTCGTGATCGCCGTAGCATTCGGCGGTGTCGATCAGATTGATGCCGAGTTCCGCGGCCCGCCCGATCATCGCATCGACTTCGCTCTGCTCGAATGTCTTGCCCCACTCGCCTCCGAGCTGCCACGTGCCCATGCCGATGACGGACACCCGCAATCCTGTCTTGCCCAATCGCCTGTACTTCATGCGTCGTTTCTCCATTTCCATCCGGTCCGCGGATCGCCGCAGGACCCGCCGATACTTCAACCGGTTCGAGGAGGTCTGTCAATGGAGGATTCCCCGGGCTCGTGTCATGGAGGCAATTCCTTACGAAATCCGAGCTATCTCCCAGGCCATCGACGTCGGACAGGCTCGTAAGGGAGACGCCGGCTGCGTCAGATCGGGATTTGACAGGAGCCAGTGGAAGTTCGATAGATAGCCCCGGGCTGTAGGAGGTTGAGAACATGGGTCACAGTACTCGGAATGATCGCGAGCGAGAGTATCGGCAGGGCTCTGATGGATGCTGCGGAAAGGCAAGATCTGCGGGCGGTTGCCTCAGAGGGGGCGGCCTGATTCTCACGATGATCGCGCTGGCTCTTGCTCCGTGTGCGTCGGCGGGGGCCTCCGCGAGTCCCGATGTGTCGCGAGCCACGCTGGACAACGGCCTTCAGGTCGTCGTCGTCCGCAGTCCTCTGGCCTCGGTCGTCACGACGATCATGAATTACCTCGTGGGGTCCAACGAGGCCCCGGAGGGATTCCCGGGCATGGCGCACGCTC
>JBDKUU010000532.1:0-1908 GCA_039679525.1 Phycisphaerales bacterium
ATGGTCGTGATCGGCGGGTCCCAACGTCCTCCCGGGATGCGTCGGGCAGCCGCGGGGCGGCGCCGCGCGGATGCCCGAGGAACCAAGAGAGGTACCCCGGATGCGCGCGGGCGCATCCGGGGTCCCAAGCCCATGTCCTTTTATCGATCGCCGGCGAGGTAGCGAACCTCGGAAGCGGAAAGGACTCTGTTGTAGATACGGAACTCATCGAGCAGGCCGAAGTAGTAGGCGTCGGCCGTGTACTGCGAGCGGCCCAGCCAGTTCTGGGTCGTGTTGCCCAGGTTCTTCGGCAGCAGCGTCGTCGCAGCGGTGCCCACCTGTTCGCCATCGAGGTACAGCCTCATCGTCCTCGTGGCGCTGTCGATGGTGATCGCGGCATGGTGCCAGCCCAGCGGCATGGCGGCCGGGGAATCGACGATCTGCTCGCCGACCGTGGGGGTGCGGATCGCGAACCGCATGGGGCCGGTCGTTCCCTGACGCGGACACAGGAACATGTAGTTCGTGCTGTCGGTGCCGAAGTCGAAGATCCGCTGCCAGGAGCCGGTGCCGCCGCTGAAGTTGGCGTACGTGGCGATGGTCATGTCGCTGAGCGTATTGACCAGCGGCCCGATGGGCAGAGCTACGTAAGTGCTGCTGCCGTTGAAGTTCAGGGCCTTGCCCGCGTAGCCGACGTCGTAGCCGGCGTCGCCGGTGAGGGTGCCGTTGTAGTTCTTGCCGGAGCTGTCCTGGACGTTGTCGTCCATCGCGTACAGGGCGACCAGGCCGGTCTTGCCGGGGTCGGTGGCGCTGACGACTTCAGGAGCCGTGGCGTACAGGCGGATGTCGTCGACGAACAACGTTCCGGTTCCGGAGCCTTCGACGCCGATGGTCAGGCTCTTGACGCTCTTGAAGTTGACGCCCGCGACGGTCAGCGGGATACTCCACTGCTTCCACACCGGCAGGGCGGTGGCGGCGGCGCCGTTGTTGAAAGAGACCTTGGTGTCGTTGATCTTCACATAGACCGGAGCGGGGCTGTTGCTCGCCTGGCCTCGGAAGAACAGAACCAGGGTCTTGAAGCCGTGCTGGGTCCAGTCCTGCGGCGAGGCAAAGGTCAGCTTGGCCTCGGAGAACGTGGCTCCGCCGGTGTTTTCGTAGTACAGAGGCATCGACTGCTTGCCGGCATGGACGATGGCCTGTTCGGCGAACGGCGCCAGGTTGTAACCGACGACCGAGCCGTTGGCAGCGTCTTCGAAGCCGTCGATCCAGGACTCGTAGATGCGGCTGCCTTCATTGTCGGTGTAGGCTTCGAAGTCGTCGACTGCGACGAAGCTGGCGGTCGAGAAGCTCCAAACCGGGCTTTCCCAGGTGCTGATGGCTTCGGCGGTGTTGACTTCGGCGACCTTCCAGTAGTAGGTCTTGTCGAGCATCAGCGAACTCTCGTACGAAGGAGCGGAGACCGTCGCGGCGGCGGCTGTGCCGTCGATCACGGCCTGCTGATCGTCGCTGACGAAGACCTTGTGCGAAGCGGCTTCGCGGCCGGCCCGCCAACTGAACGCGACCTGCGGATTGACGTTGGTAGCGCCGGCGGCCGGCTGCGGCTCGCGAGCGACGACCGGAACATAGTAGAATCGGACTTCGCTCAAGCCGTACTGAGGCAGAACGCCGCCCCAGTTGCTGTTGATCGTGATCTTGACGAACTTGACAGCGGCCCCGCCGAAATCCACCGTCGTGTTGGCCATGTAGTCCGCGGCGGCCGTGGCCTGGACGAATTCGAAATCGCCCAGCTTGGTCCACGTGGCGGCGTCGGTGGAGTACTCCACGGTTGCGTCCTTGACGCCGAAGCCGAGGATCGCTTCCAGGGCCTGGTTGCTGTTCCACACGAGCGCCTTGTCAAGCTTGCGGACGCCGTCGAATGCGAATTGGATCCAC
>JBDKUU010000533.1:0-3811 GCA_039679525.1 Phycisphaerales bacterium
GAGATCTGGGCGACGGCAAGCAGCAGCGATCCGGCCGTATCCGGCGACTTCCGCTACCGCGAGGGGGACGACCACCTATGCGTCGCCTCGGAACGAGAGAATCTGACGTACGTCTGCACACGACACAGCACGCCGAGCGCGACCGTCGTCTACGTCACCGAGGGTCTCAATCGCCGGGGGCCGCTCTTTCCCAGCGGGGACATGCTGGAGGAGTTCAAGAAGGCGGCGGAGAACTGGCAGGAGGAGTTCCGCAACGATCCCGCCACAGGCAAACCCTGCGTGTACGTCACCTTCGCAGGTCCCGCAATCGACACCGCCCGCTACTGGCTGATCCAGATCGACCTGGAGAACAAGCTGCCCGTCCGCGCCGCCGTCTGGTTCGACGAGAACCGTCAGGGCCCGCCCCACTTCGACTACACCGGGGTGAAGTACAACCCGACCGTGCCGGCGGACGCCTTCCAGTTCTCCGCCCCCGCCGGCGCCCAGGTCGTGGATTGTCGCGTGCTCCGCAAGCGGCTGGCCGAGACGCCGGGACTGGGCATTCCGGTCGACGGACTGTCCGGTGAGGAAGCCTGCAAGAAGGTCGCACAGGCGTATTGGCAGGCGGTCATCGCGAAGGACTGGCCCGCGGCTCAGAAGCTGCGTCCCCTGGCCTCAGGCGATGAGCTATCGGCTCTGTACTCGGGGAATCCGCCCGCAGAACTGGTCGCCATCCCCGCAATGAACCATCTCAGCGACCCGGGAGCCCTCGTCGAAGTCGCAATCGTCATAAAGCTCAAAGACGGCACGACCCGCAATTCTTTGCTCAACGTGGATCTCTCAGACACAGCCGCCGGCAGGATCGGCGTCATCGCCGGGACCGTCGGGCCGGAGCTCTACTGAGAGAACTGATCCGGCTCGCACGCACCAGACCAAGGCCGCCGACCTTCGACGTCGGCGGCCTCTGCTTTGCGCCCGCTGCAAATGCAGCCGACGACGGATTCGCCTTGCCGGGACCGCTCCGATGGCATACTCTGAACTCCCGTGGGTGTGAATCGATGATCTATGTTGGCGGAGACGACGATGGCGATAGACGCTCTCCAGAGTTTCATAAATGCTGTCATCCGCACGGGTTACCGTACTGCCTACTGTGCTCTGCGGATCTGGTGGTTCTTCCGCCGGCCCCGAACGCACGCCGCCGCGGTCGCTCTGTGGCACGAAGGCAGAGTCTTGCTGATCCGCACGAGTTATCGGAGTTGTCATTCGCTGCCGGGCGGGTTCCTGCGTTCGGGGGAGCCCTCCGAGCGAGCCGCCAGCCGCGAGTTGAAGGAAGAACTCGGGATCGACCTGCCGTCTCAATCGCTGCACCACGCCTGGCACGGCATGATTCCGTTCGAATCGCGTCAGGACGTGCTCGACATCTGGGAAATCAGGGTCGATGCCGCCCCGATGCCACGCGTCATGGGGCGGGAGATCGTCTGGGCCGGCTGGGTCACGCCCGCCGAGGCGGCAAAGCACCCACTGCTCCCGCATATAGCCGCCTATCTGGAGCAGGCCGCCGAGAGAATGCGATCCGCATCTGTCTAAACCCCACCTCAAAACCGGACGATCTAAGGAGAGTCTGCCGCCGGAGGGCGGCGGGCTTGCAGCGCTGCGGGAAACGGAGTTTGCGACATCAACTATAGGGCACATAAAAAACTTGCGTGCAGTGTCCCTCGGCGATATAGTTAATGGTTGCAGGTTGTGTGTGTGTGGCCCTGTCCCGTCCGCACCAGCGTGAAGCCCCGAGGCTTCCAGACAGGCTGCGGATCGGCACTTTTATGAGGCTGTGAATGCAGGATCGGAGACCTGGGTGAACGCGTAATTCGGGACGATCTGTGTTGCACACGGTCCCTCCGCGCTTCAGATTCATCCCACCGAAAGTCCACAACGGCCACTCGCTGGCAGGAAGGAGGTGATCGGTCAAGTTCGAATTCCACCGTACTTAGGCGCGGCAGCGCCGATTCCGCAAAATTCAAGGTGGGCGGATTCTGTTGACGCTTGGAGCCGTATCAGTAGCGATTGTGGTGAAAAAACTTCTTAGGAGGACGTTATGTTTAGAAAATCTGTATGCCTGACCGCCGCGGTGTTGGCTCTGGCCTTGGCCGCCGGCGCGGGCGCCCAAGAGCTGGGCAAAGGCAAGGTGCTCTTCGAGTACTGGCTTGGCGGCAACGCCGGCAGCGACGTGAGCACCCTCAAGACCGATGCCCGTTTCCCCGACAGCCCGACTCAGAGCGAGTGGCGCGACGGAATGGATCGCCCGGACTGGGCCAACATGGATTACTGGGGCGGCAGAGGCCGCGCCTATCTGACCCCGACCCAGAGCGGCGATTACACGTTCTGGACCGCCAGCGATGACGACAGCGAGCTGTGGCTCAGCACCGACGCCGATCCGGCCAACGCCACGATGATCTGCAGCGTCGAGGGCTGGACCAACTACGCAGTCTGGGACGGAAGCCAGGGCGCACCGGGCAACAATCAGAAGTCGGCCCCCGTCTCCCTGGTCGCAGGCCAGAAGTATTACATCGAGCTGCTGTTCTCGGACGGCACCGGTGGCGGTCACGCCGAAGCAGCGTGGGCGGGCCCGGGCATCGGCGATGCGCCGACGATCCTGAAGGGCGACGTCCTGACTGCCTTCATGCGCAGCCCGGAGCCCCTGTTCATGGCCCAGAGCCCCAAGCCGGCCGACAAGGCCGTGGACGTGATCCCCTCGGTGTTCGAGTGGACCGCCGGCATGACTGCCGTGTCGCACGAGGTCTACTTCGGGACGACCCCGGAGTTGACCGCCGCCGACCAGAAGCCGGCTCTCCCCGGCGTCGCCATGTATTATTGCTTCGACACGCTGGAGGCCGGCAAGACTTATTACTGGCGCATCGATGAGATCGACGCCGCCGGCAACAAGTATCCGGGCAACACCTGGAGCTTCACCGTGATGCCGTTGACGGCTCACGCCCCGACCCCGGCCGACGCCGCCAAAGACGTCGCCGTCAAGCCGACGATGACCTGGACCGCAGGCCAGAGCGGCATGAGCCACGTCGTCTACATCGGCAAAGATCAGGCCGCTGTGACGGCCGGCGACGCCGCCACCATGGTGGGCACCGTGACGGACGCCAAGTTCGCCGTGACGACCGCCTTGGACGCCTTCTCCACGTATTACTGGCGAGTCGATGAGATCGACACCGCCGGCGCCGTCATTGCCGGCCCGGTCTGGAGCTTCTCGACAGTCACCTACGCCCCGATTCTCGAAGGGCAGACCACGCTGACCTACAACAACCGCAATGCGCCGTACGTGTCCTCGATCGAGCTGCCCACTCCGGCCGACCTGACGGCCGGCGGCAAGCTCACCGACCTGGCCATCCGGTTCCAGGGTCAGGGAGGCCCCACGGGCGGGATCAGCTACGATGAGGTCACCGGAACGTACTCTCTGACGGGCGCCGGCGCGGACGTCTGGGGCACTTCCGACCAGTTCCAGTATGCATATAAGACGCTCAACGGCGACGGCACCATGGTCGCCCGCGTCGTCACGGTCGGCACCGGCACCAGCGAATGGGCCAAGGGCGGCGTCATGATCCGCCAGAGCCTCGCGGCCGGTTCGACCCATGCCTTCATGCCGATCACGGGCCCCAGCGCCACGACGGCATCCGGCGGCAACGGCGCCAGCTTCCAGCGGCGTCTCGTCGCCAACGGCGACTCGACGAACAACGACAACGCCACCAGAGTGGCCGCCCCCTACTGGGTGAAGATCGAGCGCAAGGGCGATGCCTTCAGCGGTTACATTTCCGCGGACGGCGTC
>JBDKUU010000534.1:0-4805 GCA_039679525.1 Phycisphaerales bacterium
AGAGCGACTTTCTGCGGCACGGACATCGGCAAATTGAGTCCGGCCCTGCAATTGTGCGATAGGGCTTTGCTGGTGTCTCGTACGACGCAACCCGAGTACATCGATCAGCTCCTGGCCATCGTTCGCAAGCTCGGCGTGGACCTGCTGGCGCCGACTGTGGATTTGGATCTGCGGCTGTTGGCCGAGAACAGAGCCCGATTCGAGGAATTGGGTTGCCGGGTTCTGGTGTCGAACCCCGACGTGATCGACACGTGCCAGGATAAGCGGCGAACATTCGAATTCCTGACCGAGAACGGTTTCGACAGCCCCAGGACGATGAGCGTCCGAGCTGCCCTCGCTGCCGACCGACGAGGTGAGCTCACGTGGCCGTGCTTCCTGAAACGCTGGGATGGCTACGCGGGCCTCGACAACGCCGTGGCGCACGACCGCAGCGAGCTGCGGTTCTTCGCAAAGAGAATTCCGAACCCCATGTGTCAGGAGTTCGTCGAAGGCAGGGAGTACACGTGCGACGTCTACGTGGACTTCGACATGCGCGTGCGATGCGTGGTTCCCCGTCTGCGGATCGAAATCCGCTCCGGCGAGGTCAGCAAGGGCCGAACGGTCAAGGACGCTCGGATCATGGCTCAGGCCGGACGCGTCGTCGAGCGGCTTGGGGCCGGCCCCGGCGTCATCACAGTCCAGTTGTTCGTGACCGAGGACGGCCGGATCCGATTCAACGAGATCAATCCTCGCTTCGGCGGGGGGGCTCCCTTGTCGATCCAGGCGGGTGCGGACTTCCCCAAGTGGATTCTTCAGGAACTGACGGGCAGGCCGCCGCAAATCGATCCCAGGGGTTTCACCGACGGCCTGACGATGCTCCGCTACGACGACGAAGTCTGGGTCCGCGATTCGGAGCTGAAGGGAACGAAGGTCAAAGTGTGAAGTGCGATGTTTGAAGTGTGATGTCAGAGACGCCGAGCCCAGGGCCTTGCCTGCTCCTTACTTCACACATCAAACATCAAACTTCCCTTCACACCGTCACGACCAGATACTCCGTGTCGTGGTCGAACTTCATCGCTCCTTCGAACGCCGCGGGGATGACCAGGCTGTCGCCCGCCGCGAAATCCACCGGCTCGGCCTGTCTCGACAGGATGGCGCCGCCGCCGGTCAGGACGATCAGGACCCGCATGACGCCGCGAGGCAGGTAGACTTCGCCGCCTTCGGCCCGATGCCCCTTGTCCACCTTGAAGTAGTCGCAATCGACGAGCCGGCCCACTCTCGTGACGGGCAGCTTGTCCGGCGTGATGTCGAAGTGGATGCTCTCGAGCGCCTCCTCGATGTGGAGCTGCCTGGGCTTGCCGGAGTCGTCCACGCGATTCCAGTCGAAGACGCGATAGGTGGTGTCCGAAGGCGTCTGGACCTCCGCGACGAGCAAGCCGGTCCCGATCGCGTGGGCCGTTCCGGCGGGGATGAAGTGGCACTCGCCGACGGAGACCGGCACCGCGGCCAGCAGATCCGCAGCGGTCCCCTCGCGGATCGCCTTGGCGAACTGCTCTCTCGTGACCGGCTTCTTGAACCCCTTGTAGATGACCGCCCCCGGCTTGGCCTGGATGATGTACCAGCACTCGGTCTTCATGTCGCCCTTGCCCATGCGGCGGCAGGTCTCCGCGTCCGGATGCACCTGCACGCTGAGCACCTGCTGGGCGTCGAGCAGCTTGATCAGCAGGGGAAACGACTTGGGGAAGTCCCCGACGCCGGCAATCGCCTCCGTATGTTGGCGAACCGCTTCGCCGAGCGTCTGTCCCTGGAGCGGCCCATTGCCGATCGTGGACTTGCCTTCCGGCAGGTCGGCGATCTCCCAGCTTTCGCCGATCTTCTCCCCGGCCGGCAATTCCTTGCCGAATAGATCTCGCAACGTCTGCCCGCCCCAGATCCGGGACTTGAACACAGGCACCGATTTCAGAGGGTACATTTCCATAGTCGTGATTCTACTCAGTCTTGGGACCGGCGTCCATGCCCGATCTCTTCAGAGAAATATGCGGCATGTTGTGTCGGTTTTGTGCTTGACAAACCGATCCGTCCGCGGTACGGTACAAGAGTGCTTTGCATCGGCACATAGCGAGGACTATTGGAAGCCCGGCACGGACTGCCTGTACAACATACGAGGAGTCGTTCTGTATTGGGATGAACTGAATCCGTGCGTTTCACGGGTCGAGAGACCATCTAGTTGCCGGTTCTGGAGGAGAAGTGAATGAACCCGTTCTGCAGCGTCTCAACCACGTGGCGATTGTCCTTCGTTCTGTGTTTGTCTGCGTCCTCTCTCTGGGCTGCGAGCTTTCGTGCCCTGGGCGATCTGCCCGGCGGCGACTACTCCAGCCAGGCTTGCGCCATCTCGGGAGACGGCGGCGTCGTCGTAGGCATAAGCACCTCGGCCCTTGGGCAAGAGGCATTTCGCTGGACGTTAACTGGTGGAATGCAGAACCTCGGAGATCTGGCCGGGGGCGGTTTCTACAGCAAGGCCAACGCCGTCTCCTACAACGGCGATGTCGTCGTGGGCACGAGCAGTTCCGCGCTCGGAGACGAGGAGGCGTTTCGTTGGACGCAGGCCACGGGCATGACTGGTCTGGGGGGGCTATCCGGTGGTTCCCTCAGCCGGGGTTTGGGTGTGTCGGGCGATGGCGTCACCATCGTAGGGCAGAGCGTGTCGGGATCCGGGTTCGAGGCATTTCGCTGCACCTCAGCCCTCGACATGCGAGGTTTGGGCGATCTGCCGGGCGATCATTTTGAGAGTGGAGCCTATGCCGCATCCTCGAACGGCAGTGTCATCGCGGGTTACGGTACGGGACCGGGCGGGGATGATCGAGCGCATCTAGCCTTCCGCTGGACGGAGAGCGGCGGCATGGCGAATTTGGGATTCTTGGCCGGTGGCATCGGCAGCATCGCTTATGACATCGCCGCCGATGGAACCATTGTGGGTATGGCGTATGGTTTGCCGGAACTCCCCCCACCGAACAACTTCACGTGCGTTGCCTTCCGCCAGCTACCCGGGGGAGACATGGTCAGTTTGGGCGACCTCGCGGGCGGCGTGACCGACACCAGGGCCTTTGGCGTCTCCGGCGACGGCCGGACGGTCGTCGGCTATGGCTATTCCGACCGTGGACAGGAAGCTTTCATATGGGACGAGACTCACAATATGCGAAGTCTCCAGTCGGTCTTGATCAGTGACTACAGCCTGGATCTGGATGGGTGGCGACTCCAAGTCGCCCAGGGCATATCCGACGATGGTATGACGATCGTGGGATGGGGAACAAATCCAGTGGGTCAGACCGAGGCCTGGATGGTCACCTTGTCGAGCCCCCAGTCCGTTCCGGCTCCGGGCGCGGCCATCCTTGCCATAGTGGGCTGCAGTTGTCTTGCTAAGCTGCGGAGACGCTGCGATCTCTGATCCTGTCTCTGCCCGGCGGGACTGTCTATGAAGGCGGTTCACAGGCCCCAGGTACATCCGCTCGCGTCAAGAGACTCTCGATAGGAAGATCTCGTTCGATAAATCACCAGAGCGAGGGCAGGCTACGTCCCTTATGTACCTCTCTATTGACAAACCCCCAGGGCGAATCGGTATACTATTGACTCGACTCGGGGCAATGGAGGACCCGGCGGCACAGCGTGCCGTTCGATGTTGAATTCTGCATCGGTCGTTGGTTTATCCCACACCTGCACGGAGGAGTCACGGGGATTCTCTGTTTTGTTGTGACGTCTGTCACATGTCGCATGGGTTCTTGGAGGAGAAGGTGATGAAGAGAGTGTCTCTACTGGCTACGGTTCTAACCATTTGTGTCCTTCCGATGGCTGCGCGGGCCGGCGATTTCGTGCAGTCTGACTTCGGCGCGAGTCTCGGTCACGCGTTTGACGGGGGGGTTCTCCCGAACACCGCGGATTATGGATGGTGGTATGGCTGCTCGCCGACCTCGGCCGGCATGTTGATGGGGTATTACGATCGCAACGGTTACAGTGGGCTGGACTACTCGAACCTGGTCGGCGGCGGTGTTGCCGAGGCGAGTACGTATCCCTCGACCGCCGGCCTGTGGAGCAGCAACGCTCAGTACGCCATCGCCAGCCCGGGGCATGTCGCGGACTTCTACGGCGCGGGGTACAACAATTCGGGCGATGACGCGTACGCCGGTCGGGCGTTCGACTGCCTGGCGGACTTCATGGGGACCAGCCAGGACAGCGCCGGCAACGTCAACGGCGGCACAGGCTTTTACTACTACACGGACGGATCGCCGCTGCCCTACACCGACGTGCTGGCGTATGGGATTCAGGACCTCGACGGCATGTACGGCATCGGGGAGTACATCGACTACCGCGGGTATTCCGTCGCCTCGTTGTACACGCAGCTCACCGACAACGATCTGATGAAGTTGGACATCACGGATGGTTTCACGTTCGCGGACTACAAGGCGGCGATCGACGCAGGCGAGGGCGTCCTGATCCACGTCGAGGATCATACCATGGCCGGCATCGGGTACGATGAGGACGGCAACATCATCCTCTACGACACCTGGAATCCCGGCCCGCACATGATGGCCTGGGGCGGCGACTACTATGGCCTGAACCTCTGGGGCGTCACGGTGTTCGAACTGTCCGGCGGGACTGCTCCCGCGCCGGGCGCTGCTGTGCTGGCCATGCTGGGCGCCGGGTGCGTCGGCTGGCTGCGGAGACGCCGGACGGTCTAGGCAGGTCCGCTGAGGTCTTTGGAGAGTCCGACACGCACGGTGTCATCGAAATCCGAAATTCGAAGCACGAAATCCGAAACAAGCACGAATGAC
>JBDKUU010000535.1:0-2201 GCA_039679525.1 Phycisphaerales bacterium
ACTTTGGCGTCTCCCGCGAATGTCCGCCCCGGTCTCGGCCGGACCTGCGGGGTCCTCTTGGCGGCGAAGCCTTTCTGCTGGAAGCCCGAAAAGCGAGAAACGCATCCTGCGACCTTGCCAGAACAGCGGGATCGTCCAGACCGACGAAGCGGGGGTCTGCCGACATCATGCTGCTGGCCAAAGCGCAAAATCTCCTTCACACGCCCGCCGCGGACGTGTTCGATCCGCCGAAGATGTGTAGAACAACGAGGGCGGAGCCTCTCGCCGGGCCTCTTCGCTCTCCCGCTGGTACCCGCAAAGCGGGGAACGCAATCTTCCGGCCGTCAAGGCACAGCGGATATCCTGTGGGGAGGCCGTGGATGAGGTTGGCTCCGTTGCCGCCGGTTCATTCGGCGTACAGAAGGTACTTTCGCCCGGCGGCCTGAAAGGACTTGCAGGCCGCCTCCCAGACCGGTTTGAGACGTTCCGCGGATGTCCCGCCGGCCACTGCCTTGCGGATCGCATCGGTGCCGCAGAGGCGGTCGAAGTGGGAGGCGTTCCATTCGAACTGCTTCGGGTACATCCGGCACAGTTCGTTGACGATCAGCACGCCGGCCCGGAAGGGCTCCAGGCGGTTTCGATCCACGAGGGTGATCTCGACGCCGTGGCACTGTTGGCCCTGGTGCTTGGAACTCGTCGGGGTGAACGAGGTCGGGGCGAATCGCAGGCCGGGCATGGCCAAAGCGTTCAGACGCGTTGCCAAGGCGTTCGCGTCGACCCAGGGCGCGCCGAACTGGCGGAAGGGCTTGGGCGTGCCGCGACCTTCGGACAGATTCGTCCCCTCCAGCAGGCACAGGCCGGGATACAGGGTCGCGGTCTCCAGGTCCGGCATATTGGGCGAAGGCTTGATGAAACGAAGCCCGGTCTGGTCATACCACATGCCCCGCTGCCAGCCGGTCATCGGCACGACCGTCAGGTCGGCCTTCACTCCCTTCGCGAGCCAGCCTTCGCCGTTGATCATGCGGGCCAGCTCGCCGACGGTCATGCCGTAGCGGACGGGGATCGGGTACAGACCCACGAACGTGGCGAATTGCGGCTCCAGAACCGGTCCCTCGACCTGGACGCCGCCGATCGGGTTGGGCCGATCCAGGACGACGAACCGCTTGCCGCACTCGGCGGCGGCCTCCATGGCCAGCGACATCGTGTAGAGGTACGTGTAGAAGCGCGCCCCGACATCCTGAATGTCGAAGACGAGCACATCCACATCGGCCAGCATCTGCGGCGTGGGTTTGTTCGTCTTGCCGTAAAGACTGTGGATGGGCAGCCCCGTGGCGGCGTCGGTCTGGTTGTCGATACTCGCGCCCGCCTCCTCGATCCCGCGGAATCCGTGCTCCGGTCCGAACAGGGCGGCCACGCGGACGCCTGGCATCGTCCGAAAAACATCGACGATGTGCTTGCCGTCGCTGTTGTACGAGGTGTGGTTGGCGATGATGCCGATTCGTTTGCCTTCGAACAGTTCCTTGTGAAGCCCCACGTTGTCGAGCCCGGTCCGCACCGCCGCCGGACAGACCGCGACCGATCCCAGGAGAATCATCAGAATCGTTGACTTCGTAGCTCGCATCGAAAGCCTCCCATCGCGCCGCGATCCAGATCCTCGGCCGGCATACAGTCCGGGCCGCCGGAGGCATTGTACGCGACGTCCACCCTGCAGGCCAGCAGGAACAGGTTCCTGCGAAGCCGAGGGATGCGGCCGAAGCACAGCAGCGGTCGTCGCCGGTCGATTGGTCCCGACCATCTCCCTGGGTGGGGTGCATAACCGCAGTTGCGCCCCGTGTCATTGGAGGCGGGAGTCCTTACTGTTTGGAGTTCCGCGTTTACCCGGGTCCAACGGTCCGAGCGGCCTTTGCATTCTGTTCCTTCGATCTTCTCCGAGCGGTGCGGGCACGCAGGGCCGAACCCAAGTTGCGTTTGAGCATCGAATTGACCGTCTCGACCTGCCAACGCCGGCCGTACCATTTGTGGTCCGCTTTGCGGGCGAACCGCAGTTGCATCAGACGACGAAAACGCGTGGAGGCCGGCTTGGACGTCGGTCGTCCGGCGAGATGATCGAACAGACGCCCAACTTCAGCCGGGCCAGACCATGGTTGTCCTGCGAGTCGAAGCCGGCGTCCGCCACCACCTTTCGAATTCGCTGAAATGCTCGGCGCCAATGGACCCGCAAG
>JBDKUU010000536.1:0-2457 GCA_039679525.1 Phycisphaerales bacterium
CTGCATGTTGTTGGGCATCGCCCCGAGGCCATACGCGGGACAGACAATCGCTTCGAAGGTGAAAGACCCGTCGGCGCCCACGAAATTGCTGATTGCCAGCGACGAGGACGCCATCGCGGAGGGCAGATTCACGTTGGTGGAGGATGTTCCTTCATAGGTGTAAAGGGCCTGCCCGAGACCCGGGACCGACGCATCCGTCACGGTAGCCCCCGAGTCCAGGGTGAGGTGAATCGGGTTTGTGGTGACGCTGTCGAGAGTATCGCCGTCGAAGTGATACAGGTGAAGCGTGTGGGAATCCGCTTTGTACGGGACGCAAATCGCAGCTCCGGTCATCATCAGGACCAGACACGCCGCAATCAGCACGCTCGCTCTCTTCATCATGCGTTCCTCCAATAGGCAACCGCAGACTCGTGAATTCTGTCGTGAGCCACTACCTCACGGCGAAACACACCTATCTTACCATTATAGCGGACAGCGCTGTGCCGTACAAACAATACGCTCGTTGTGCGTCTTGCGATATTACCGTGTCGTTCGCACGATCCCCAGACGGTCCTATCGATCGCCGGCGAGGTAACGCACCTCGGCTTCGGACAAAACGCGGTTGTAGATTCGGAAGTCGTCGAGGGAGCCCAGGAAGTAGGCGTCGGCCGTCCACTGGGACCTTCCGAGCCAGTTCTGGGTCGTGTTGCCGAGGTCCTTGGGCAGCAAGGTCGTCGCGGCCGAGGCGACGAGGACGCCGTCGAGGTACAGATTCAGCGTCATGGTATTGCTGTCGATCGCGATGGCCATGTGATGCCAGCCGACGGGGACCCTCGGTCCGTCCACGGCCTGCTCGGCGACCGTCGCGGTGCGGATGGCGAACCGCATCCCGCCGCCGGTGCCCTGGCGCGGGCTCAGGAACATGTAGACGGTGGTGTCGGTTCCGAAGTCGAAGACGCGCTGCCAGCCGCCGGTGCCGCCGCCGAAGTTGACGTGCGCGGCGATGGTCGCATCGGTCAGCGTGGCGATCATCGATCCGATGGGCAGGTCCACGTAGGCGTTGACGGCGTTGAAGACGAGGGCCTGTCCGGCGTATCCGTCCTCATAGCTGGCGTCGCCGTTGAGGGTGCCGTCGTACTTCTTTCCCGAGCTGTCCTGGACGTTTCCGTCCATCGTGTAGAGGGCGACCAGTCCGGTGGTTCCCGGATCGGCGGGCGTGACGGCCTCGGGCGCGACGGCGTAGAGCCGGATGTCATCGATGAACAGCATGCCCGTTCCGCTGCCCTCGACGCCGATCGTGAGGCTCTTGACGTTCTGGAGACTGGCGCCGGTTCCGGCCAGCGGGAGGATCCACTGCTTCCAGATGGGGATCGCGGTCGCGGCCGCGCCGTTGTTGAAGGAGAGCTTCTTGTCGTTGATCTTGAGGTACAGCGACGCGGCGTCGTTGGCGCTCTGGCCCCGGAAAGACAGGACCAGGGTGGTGAAGCCGTGCTGGGTCCAGTCCTGGGCGGGGTCGAAGCTGAGGGTGGCCTCGGAGTAGGCGACGCTGCCGGTGTTCTCGTAGGCTAAGGGCATGGACTGCTTGCCGGAGGAGACGATGGTCTGCTCGGCGAACGGCGGATCGATGTATCCGACGAGCGAGCCGTTGTTGTCGTCTTCGTAGCCGTCGATCCAGGCCTGGAAGATGGCCTTGCCGGTGGTCTGATCGTCGAGGTAGCTCTCGAAGTCGTCGACCGCGACGAAGTGGGCGGTGTCGAAGGTCCAGACCTTCCCGTCCCAGGCGGAGATGGCCTCGACGTCGTTGACCTCGGTGACCTTCCAGTAATAGGTGCTGTCGAGCAGCAGGGAGGCCTCGTACTCGGGCGAGTTCACTGTAACGACGGGGGCTGTGCCCTCGGCGACCGCCTGCTCGTCCTCGCTGACATAGACCTTGTGGGAATCGGCCTCGCGTCCGGCCCGCCAGCTCAGGAGGACCTGGGGATTGACGTCGTTGGCGTCGTCGGCGGGACTGGGTTCCCGTGCCGTGACGGGGATGTTATAGAATCGGACTTCGCTCAGGCCGTACTGGTCGAGGAGGTCGCCCCAGTTGCTCGTGATGGTGAACTTGACGGCCTTGGCCGCGACGCCGGCGAACTCGAGCACGGTGTCGGCAACGTAGTCCTCTGTGCCGGGGGCCTGGGGGAAGACGAAGTCGCCGAGGAGGGTCCAGGTCTCACCGTCGGCGGAGTACTCGACCTTCACGTCCTTGGCGCTGACGCCGAGGAGGGATTCGAGGGCCTGGTTGCAGTTCCAGACGAGGGCCTTATCGAGCTTGTAGACGCCGTCGAAGGTGAACTGGATCCAGGCGGAGTCGCCCTTGCCGCTGAGCCAGGAGTGGGTGGAGTCCGTGTCATGCTGATCGAGGTTGTTGAGCCCGGAGCCGTCGACGGTCTTCTCGGGTCCCATGTTGGCCTTGCTGGACCCGGAGGCGGTGGCGAC
>JBDKUU010000537.1:0-7875 GCA_039679525.1 Phycisphaerales bacterium
ACCTGCTGACCGCCCTGTCCCAACGGAACGACAGTCCCGAGACCGCCTCGCGCCCGTTCAGCGGCAGCCGGGACGGGTTCGTCATCGGGGAAGGCGCGGCGGTCCTGATTCTGGAGTCGCTCACCAGCGCCCGCAAACGCGGCGTCCCCATCCTGGCGGAAGTCGCCGGCTACGGGTGCAGCTCCGATGCGTTCCGCATAACGGACATGCATGAGGAGGGCCGGGGCGCGGTCCAGGCGATGCAGGCCGCGATCGCGGACGCCGGGCTGACGCCACAGGACATCGACTACATCAACACGCACGGCACCAGCACGGCGGAGAACGACTCCATCGAGACCCTGGCCATCAAGACCGTGTTCAAGGACCGGGCTTACCAGATCCCGGTCAGCAGCATCAAGAGCATGCTCGGGCATCTGATCGGAGCCGCGGGCGCCGCGGAAATCATCGCGTCGGTGCTGGCGATCCGGGAGGGCATCGTCCCCCCCACGATGAACCTGCACGATCCCGATCCCAAGCTGGATCTGGACTACGTGCCGAACGCGCCGCGGAAGATGGCCGTCAATACGGTGATGAAAGAATCCTTCGGTTTCGGCGGCCAGAACAATGTCGTGATCCTGAAACGATTCAGTGACAAGGCGTAGGAATAGGCCCCATCGGTCCTATTTGTCCCATACGTCCTATCGCAGCGAGGCAGAGAACTATGATCGATATCAAGCTGATCCGCGACAATCCGGATCTTTACATCCAGGCGGCGAAGAACAAGCGAATCGACGCGAACATTTCCAGACTGCTGGAGATCGACGGCCGGCTCAAGGATATCAAGAGCCGGCTCCAGGACATCGCCACGGAGAAGAACCGCGTGGGCAAATCGATCCCCAAGCTTTCGGGCTCGGAACGAGAGGCCGCACTGGCGAATCTGGCGGGCCTGAAGCCCCAGGAGGAGCAGCTCGATCAGGAGGCCAAGGCCCTGCAACCGGAGTTCGACGCCCTGCTGCTCGAAGTGCCGCAACCGGCGGACCCGGATGTCCCGGTGGGCAAAGACGACACGGAAAACGTCGAGGTTCGGCGGGTGGGCGAAGTCCGGCCGTTCGACTTCAAGCCCAAGGACCATGTCCAACTGGGCACGGCCCTGGACATGATGGACATCGAGCGGGGCGTCCGGCTGGCCGGCACGC
This sequence comes from Phycisphaerales bacterium, assembly GCA_039679525.1. Taxonomy (GTDB): domain Bacteria; phylum Planctomycetota; class Phycisphaerae; order Sedimentisphaerales; family Anaerobacaceae; genus PLanc-01. The sequence goes on from JBDKUU010000537.1 coordinate 1,176, forward strand.
GAAACTACTTCCTCAAAGGCGACGGGGCCCTGCTTCATTGGGCGGTCCTGCGGTTCTCAATCGATTTCATGGTCCAACGGGGATACACCCCCATGGTCGTGCCGCTCTTGATGCGGGACGAGGCGATGCGGGGCACCGGCTACTACCCCGGGGCCGAAGAGCAGACCTATCGCATGGAGCGGGACGAGCTGAACCTCGTCGGGACCGCGGAAGTCCCCTTGACAGCTTACCGAATGGGCGAGATCCTCTCCGAGGAGGAGTTGCCGCTCAAGACGGTCGGCCTGTCGAGCTGCTTCCGTCGCGAGGCCGGAGCCGCCGGCAAGGACACCTACGGCCTGTACCGCATCCACCAGTTCGACAAGGTCGAGCAGGTCGTGGTCTGCCGCAACGACGCCGAGGAGAGCAACAAGTATCACGCGGAGATTCTGGCCAACTCCGAAGGCGTGTTGCAGGCCCTCGGACTGCCCTACCGCGTCGTGATCGTCTGCACGGGCGACCTCGGCCGCGGCCAGGCCAGGAAGTACGACATCGAGGCCTGGATGCCCTCGCGGAACAGCTATTCGGAAACCCACAGCGCCAGCAAGTTCTACGAGTTCCAGGCCCGCCGGATGAACCTGCGGTACAAGGACTCCAAGACCAAGAAGAACCTCTACTGCCACACGCTGAACAACACGGTGATCGCTTCGCCGCGGGTCCTGATCCCCCTGATGGAGATGTATCAGAACGCCGACGGCTCGATCACGATCCCGCAGGTGCTTCGGCCGTACATGGGCGGCAAGGAGAAGATCGGCCCCCGCTGATCGCCTGTCGCGACGAGATCGTCGAAGGTTTGCTGATCAAGGCCTTGGTCGTGGACTCCACCACCAGGGCCTTTCTGTTTTCCACGTCGCTCCGCACATCTGGCGCGACCGCCAATCAGAACAAAACGAGGGATCCGGCCACCAATCGAGAGCAATCTCTCGTCCGATGACCAGATCCCTCGGATGTGTCCTGAAACACCGGGAACCGTGCCTGTCCGTCTAATCCTCCTGCAAACTCTCCTCCAACTCCTCGGACATCTGATTCAGTTCGCCCTGGATCGACTCCAGCTTCTGCTTGGGCTTCTCGATCTGCTCGGCGGTGTTCGGCGACAACACCTCGCCGTCATCGATGACGTATGGCGTGATGAAGACAATCAGCTCATTGTTCGCCTTGGTGATGTCGTTGTGCCGGAACGCCCCGCCGATCAGCGGCAAATCCCCAAAGAGCGGGACCTTCTTCAGGATCTTGCTGTCGGTCTGAAAAAGAATGCCGCCCAGCATGAGGGTCTGCCCATCCTGCACGATCATGTTCGTCGTGCTCTCCATCACGCGCCGCACAGGCTGGCCGTTGATCGAATCGCCCGTCAAGTCGGAGAGCAGCACGGTGACGATCATATCGACGTTCTTCTCCGGCGTGATGCTCGGCCGCACCGCCAACTGCATGCCGACCCGCAGATAATCGAAGCTCTGGGTGACGCGTCCGCCCGTCTCCGATGTGGAGGCGTTCGTCTGAAAGGCGACCATCTGCCCCTTGAAGAAGCTCGCTTCTTCATTGTCCTCGGTCCACAAAGACTGCTGGTTGAGGATCTGGGCGTTGACCTTCTTGACCAGGAAATCCAGCATGGCCGTGACACTCGTCCCCACCTTGATCGTGGCCGAGCCTCGTTCCTCGAGGTACGTCAGCTCCGACAAAGCGGTAGCCGAGTTCTCTCCTACAGAGAGAGCTCCACCCGGATTCGACGACAACTGGAGTCCCAGGGAGGTCAGATCCTGATGGTCCACCTCGACGACAACCGCCTTGACCATGACCTGCTTGCCCGGCACGTCCAGGCCCCGGATGGTCTCTTCGATGCTGCCCTGAAACTCCGGCGGAGCGAGCACCAGGAGCGATTTGCTCCGCGGGTCAGGGACGAACCGCACGCGTCCGATCACGTTGCTGATCGGCTCCTCGTCGGTCCTCCCTCGGGCGCCGCCGCCGCTGGACCACCACGGAGTGTACTCGCCGGCGTTGCCCTGAGGATTGTTGCTGTTGCCGCCACCGCCCTGGGTGTTGCTGGTCCGTCCGCCGCCCTGATACTGGGTGTTGCTGCCGTTCTCCATGGAGTACTGGCTGATGCCCTGATTGGTCCGGCGAATGCGGGCGTTGGTCCCGGGCTCGTTGAACATCGCGTTGAGCCGCTCGGCCAGATCCTCCGTGTCGGCGTACTTGATCTGAACCACGTGCGGGATCTCCGCCATCTCCTGGCGGTCCAGTTCGTAAATAAGCTGCTCGACCACGGCGTACGCCTGCGGGATCTTGCTGATCACGATGATCTTCTTGGTCCCGGCGACCTCTTCGAAGGTGAGCTGCCCGTACAGGGGGCCGACGATCTTCTGCTTCTGGTCCATCTCGTCGCCGTAGAAGAGCATCCGCAAAAGCGAGCGGCTGGAGTCGGACTCCTCGGAAAACAGCTTGCGGAGGAGCGTCGCCATCTGCACCGGGTCCGAGTTCTTCAATTCGATGATCCGGGGCTTGACCTGCTCGACGTCGAGCGGCACGTCCCACTCCTGGATCTGCCTGCGGATCTTCTCCATGTTCTCCGCCGAGGCGATCACCGTGATCTGCCCCATCGAAGGATAGGAGATTGCCTTGACCGTTTCGGTGGGCTGGATGTTGCGGTATCGAGACGAGCGGTAGCCGTAGCTGTACGAGCTCCCCGATTCCGACTCGTACAATCCCTCGATGTTCGTTTTGATCTGATCGGGGTCGGCGTACTTGAGTTTGAAGACTTCCGTCAGGAACTGTCCCGGCATGATGTCGACTTCCGCGATGAGCTTCTTGACCATTTCGCGCAAGTCGGCCCGGCCGAAGATCATGATCTGCCGCGATTGCGACAGGGCCTGGACGAGGACGTTGGGCCGCAGCTCCGTGCCCGGCATCTGCTCCAGCGACTGCTGGATTCGCCTGGCGACCTCTTCGGTGTCGGCATAGACGATCGAAACGGTCTCATATTCCGCCGTGATCGGTTCGTTGCCGCGGTCCATCTTCTCGATCCATTCGCCGATCTGTTTGATGCTCTCCGAGGAGCCCCGCGCGATGATCCACTTGCGCTTCGGCTCGGGAATCAGAACGATGGGCGTGTCGCCCGCCCCGGTGACGACGGAACTCGGAGCCTTGCCGCTGCCACCGGAAGACTGGCTCGTCGGACGAGAGGATCCGCCGCTTCGAAGCTGGCCGCCCCGCCGGCTGTCCGCCGGACCGCCCAGGAGCATGCGCAACAACTGCACCATCTCCGTGGGATCGCCGCTCTTGATCTCGAAGATTTCCGTGACCATCCGCCCGGCGTCCGGCACGTCGAACTGCGCGATGATGCTCTCGATCCGCATAAGGTTCGCGACCGTATCGATGACCAGCAGCGTGCCTGTCGATTCGTCGGCCCCGACATGGCCGAACTCGCTGACGAGCGGCTTGACGATCTCGCCCATCTGCGACGGCGGATAGTTCTCGAGTTTGAAGAACTTCTGCACGATCTGGCTGGGGTCCGCGAACGCCGCCAGGGGCTGGTCGGCCTTCACGATCGGGTGGATGCCGAGCTTGACGTCGCTGAGCGGCTTGAGGAAAATCGTGTCGTCCATCACCTCCGGCGTGAAGCCCTTCATCCGCAGGGCGCTGTAGATCTTCAGCAGGGCCTTGCTCCGGGGCAGCTTCTCCGGCGCGTAGATGGTGATCTTCTGTTTCATCGCGTCGTCCGTGGGAATCACGGCCTTGCCGGTCCACTGGGCGATCTTCTCGATGATGTTCTTCATCTCGACGTCTTTGAGGTTCACGGCCTCGAACGGATCGTTGGGATCTTCCGGAGTCTTTGGAGTCTTCGCCTCGTTGGGCTTGGACTCCCCGGGCTTCGCGTCTCCCGGTTTCGTCTCCTCGGGTTTCGCGGTCTGGCCGGACCCGTCGCCGGGCTTGGCGTCCGGACGATTCGGATCTGCGCCGGCCGGCTTGTTCGGATCGTTCGCCTTGGCCGCCTGCGGCGCGTTCGCATCGGCCTTCGCAGGCGTCGCCGCCTTGTTGGGCTCATTGGGGCTCGACGCTGTACGGCTCGGCTGCGCCCCGGCCTTGCCCTCGATGCCCGGCAGCCCGGCCGTCGGCGACTGGAAACCGACCTGCCAGATGATCACGCCCGCCGCTACGAGGACCACCATCCACAAGACTACTCGTGACCGTTCCAAGTTCTCACCTCACTTCTGTCGCTGTTGGCTTCTGATCCGCGATCAACTTCGGCTCGCGGCATTGGGCTCGGCGCCGGCCTTCTGGCTGCTGTTGGGCTCCTGAACCTTCGGCGGCTGCTTGCTTCGGCGACCGCTGACCTGCTCGCGGATCTGCTCCCTGAACTTCGCCTTCTCTTCGGGGCTCGCGTTCTTCATCTCCTCAATCTTCTTGGCGCGTTCTTCGCTGAGCTTCTGCCGCATCTCGAGCGTGTCCTTCTTCTGCCCGCCTCCCGGGCCGGGACGGGCAGCCTCCTGCGCCGTCCTCACGTCATTGACGCTCGTCGGCGCCGGGGCCTGCGTGTTCCCCGTGCGAGCCTGGTGGATCAACAGACCCACGCCATACGCGGCGATCAGCACCGCCGCGATCACAACCACTGTGACAATCGTGTTCGATGACTTCATTCCGCAAAACCTTTCGTATCAGAAATCACTGAGGTCTTCTGCCGAGTCTTTGACGCATCTGCTGCCGGGCCTGCTGCCTCTCCTCGGGGCTCATGTTCTGCCACTGCGACCGCATCCTCTCCCTCTCCTCCGCGGACAACTGGGGGCCGCCCTGTCCCGTCGGCGCGGGCCCGCCGCGAGCGTTGCCGGCGGCAACCTGAGCCTTGTTCCCTGCCCCGCCTCTGCCTCCCGAACGCGACGGTCCGGACCGGTCCTGAGACTGATCCCCGCTGCCGCCGGAACCGATCGGCGTGAAGTCCTTTTCCTGGCCGTCCCACGCGATCTTCACCTTGGTCGGCTCGATGGCCACGATCCTGGCGTCCCCCACGCTCTCGCCGACCTTGCACCACTTGCCGTTGATGAGGGCTTCGTCGCCCAGGATCCCCAGCACCTCGCTGACCGGATTCTGCCGCGGCGGGATCTTCACGAACAGGTTCTTCTTTTTCAATTCCTCGGCCGAGGCCTTGCCTGAGGCCAGCAACTTCCCCATGTCGGCGGGCGTCCCGGCCTTCTGCGCGTTCGGATCGACCTTGGCCGCCATCTGGCGAACCTCCGAGGAGGCCGCCAGAAACCCGGCGATTCTCAGGAACGACAAGGCGCCCAGCAATATGGTTGCCGCGGCCAGCGTCTTGGCGTAGAAATCAGTCTTGTCTTTGGAGAATTCACTTTTCATGATGATATGTCACCGATACAACGTCATCAGTCTTGCGACACCCTACCCGCCCATACTGGCCATACCCTGTTCCATCTGACCGATGGCCTTCTCCTTTTCACTGTCGGACATCCGATTCCACTCTTCCTGGGCCTGCTTCTTTTCCTCGTCCGAGGCCGAATTCCATTTCTCCATCAGGAACGCCTTGAGCTTCGGAGACAGGTTCACGCCCAGCCATCCCAGCGGGTCTTCTCCCTGGGCCGCAACCTCGGTCTCGACCTTCGCAGCCTCGGCGGGCTTGGCCTGATCCTTCTTGGCTTCCGGGGCCGTCTCCTTCTTGGGCTCCTGCTTCGCCGCCGGCGGTTCGGACGGTTCAGCCGCCGCCGATCCGATCGGAGCGAAGGTCGTCGTTTTGCCGTCCCATTCGACCTTCACATACGTCGGCCGGATCTCGACGATCTTGGCGTCGCCGACCTTGTCGCCGGCCTTGTACCAGTTGCCCTGGATGAACGCCTCGTTCCCGAGGATGCCGTCAACCTGTTTGACCGGATGCTCTTTCGGCGGTTCCTTGATGAAGAGGTTTTTCTCTTTGATCGCGTCGGCGGCCTTCTTGGCCTGGTCCAGGCAGCTCTTCAGGCCGTTCGGGTCGCACCCGGCCGTTCCTACGCACGCGACTCCCTGAATCCGCCCTCTTTCGGCGTAGAACGCCGCCACCTTCGCGAAGGCCAGCGCGCCCAACAGCGCCGCGGCCGCCATCAGCAGCGGCGAGATTCGATCATTTCGATATGTATCGGCTGTCTTCACCTGCACGCCCCAACGAATCCGCTTTTCGTATTCCACTCACTTGACGAACGTGCTGACCGTCAGATCGATCTCGATTTCCTTGTCCTTTCTCTTCTCCGGAGGCTCCTTCGTGTCGCACTGGAGCCGCAGCTCCTCCACGCCGACCAGGTACGGATTCTCCTTGAGGTTCGACAGGAAGTCGAGCAACTGGTCGAATTTGCACTTGCCCTTGCACTTGATCTTGAGGACCCGGTACGGAAGGCTGCGGGACTTTCGCACCGGCAGGAACTGCAAGGGCTCTGTGTTGATCCCGGCCTTCTTCAACTGCTCGTGCAACTTGTCCCGGAAGAGGAACTTCTGTTTGTCCTCGACCTGCGGCGCCTCGATCGCCGGCACCATCGTCGCCAGCGCGGCCTGGCGGTTCTTGTCCGTCTCGACTTCCCCCAGCTTGTTTTTGGCCGCGGCAAGGGTTCTCCTCGCCTGACTCCAATGGTCGTACCCCTTCGAGCCGTACGTGAAGACGAAGATCAGCACAACCGCCGCCGCTCCGAGCAGTAGC
>JBDKUU010000538.1:0-4378 GCA_039679525.1 Phycisphaerales bacterium
TCGCCGGGCGTAGCCTTCGGTCCACTGCCCGGTGTTCGGATCGATGCCGAATTGAGGGACGACCCAGAGCCCGCCTTCCGGGACCTCGCGCCAGCAGCCGCGGGAATCCCATTTGTCGAAGGTCCACTCGGCCAAGTCGAGATAGGCCCGGGCCTTGAGAGCGTACTTCTCCTGGACTGCGGGGGTCTTGAGGATCTCGCCTGCCATGAGCGCGACCGGACGCAGGAACATCGCCTCGCCGAGCAGGCTGTCCGTGTTGAAAGTCCCCGCCGGACCCGTTTCATCCTTGGGCCAGCCGAGGAATCCGTCCGGCTCCTTGACCGCCCGCTTGATGCAGGAATCCGTCCAGTCGATCAGCATGTCGATCCACTTGGCGTCGCGCGTCGCCATGTATCCATAGTAGAAGCCGTTGAGGAACGGACTGACCAGCCAGCCGAGTTCCTCGCCCATTTCTTTGTCGCAATAGCGAGACCGGGCGTCGCCCAGGATGCTCTTCTCCCATCGGGCGAGCCAGTCTCGCGTGGATACGACAGGTTGCGTTTGTTCATCGGCGCCGGCTGTGCGGCTCCAGGCGATGGAAGGCACGGCCAACGCGGCGCTCTTGAGAAAGTCACGGCGTTTCATACTGCGGAGATCCTATCGATATTGAGCCTCGGTTCGAATGGTCGTCGCCAGAGGTTGACCGTCGATGTCGCCGCCGAGTTCGCCCGTCGGGTTGAATCGCACTTGCCAACGGCCTGCGATGTCGACGCCCGCTGGCGGGACGAACGTGATGTTGGCCGGCTGATGGATCTGCTCGTCGGCGATTTCAAAGACGTGCAGGAAGAGCGTGCGGCTGCCGGAGTCGCCATCACCCACCTCGATTCGCCACGGGCAGATCGGCGGCTTCGATCGTCCCTCGCTTTCATGATTGTACTGTGCCGTCGGTTCGAGGGGATGTCCCCAGGCTTCCTGGCCCGGGCCGCCTCGGGTGACAACCTGCGCCTTTTCAGGCAGCAACGTGTGCAGAAACATCCGCGACCGGCCGTGCGAAAGAACCTGCGTATCACCGTCGGCCTGCGGCAGGCTCAGCCATGTCAAACAGTCATCCTGTTTCGCCGGCTCCGTTGGGACGTGGAGGAAGAAGTGCCGCGGGAACTCGGGCCGGGTCGCTTCGACGCGGTCGAACACGACGAAGAACTCGCGGTCGCCTCGCAGATAGAGAAACTGACGCGTCACCTCGCGAGCCTTGTTCTCGTTGTAGCCCTTCGTGATGTCCGCCGCGGCGTAGGTGTATCGGGTGTTGTGCTCGAAGGCGACGATGTGGCCTCGCTCGCGGGGCAGACCGTCGCCTTCGTAGACATGCCGGAGAAGGCCGCCGTCGTTTTCGTTGTGCTCGGTCCGCCGGAACTGCTCGTTGGGATCGTAGATCGTGACGAGGTTGAAGATCAGCGACCCGCCACTGTAGTGGTCGGAGTCGTTGTGGCCCTGTCCGCCTTGGCGGGAGACCAGGGCCCCGCGTTTGCAGATCAGGAAGTGGCCCTCGTCGTCGCGCGCGTGTCCGGCGAATTGCGGTCCGCAGCCGAAGAAGGCCCAGGTCGCGTTGGGATCGTTCCACGCGCTTCGCATGTACACGTGGCCGGCTCCCGGGAACAGATAGCCCAGGGGCAATCGTTCGGGCGACGTGGCTCCAATGGCCGGGTCGTAGCAGGCGACGCGCTGCCATCGTTCCTGGAGCCACTGCCGGCCCTGATCGGAGAACCACTGCGAGAGCCCGTCGCGAAGCATGGGGGCGGCGCGGGCGAACGCGGCGGGGCGGGACCCGTCCCCATCGTCGATCCAGGCCGTGCGAGCGTTGTGGGGCATCATCGTGTAGGCCACCCATCGCGGCGATTCGACCGGGTATCCCCAGGGCGCGATCTGCTTGAACAGGTCGATGCCGGTGGCGGTTCGCCAGGCGTGGAAGGCGTACGGAATAACCGTGACGGGCCCATAGCCGCCGTGCCCATAGGATTCCGACCAGACGCCGCCCATTCCGTTGAAGGCGGGGATGCACTCGCGGGGGACGAGTTGATCCCAGGAGTCGAGAAAAGTCCTCGCATCGGCCTGGTGCTTCGTGTCCTCGCCGGCAATCGCCAGAGCGATCAGCAGTTTCTGCGTGATGGAGTCCCGGCTGTTCATGATGTTCAGATGGATCGGGCCCCAGGTCTGGTTGTATTCCCAGTGGCCCCATTTGAGCAGGATTCGCGGCTCGTCGGTGAAGAAACGCAACCACGAGCCGAGCGCGTCTCCGAACTGGATTCGCTGCCTTGGCGTCAGGGCGTCGTAGATCCAGTCGTAGGCGATGGCGTGGTAGCCGAAATGGCTGCCCTCGCGATTCGAGATGAGTTTGCCGTCGCCCCATTGCCTGATGATGACGTCGGCGTAGGGCTGAGCCTCGTGCCCTCGCCGCCGCTCGACGAGGTACGCCAGGCCGCAGTTCATCAGATCCTCGGGGATCGACCACGGATTGCTCAGAGCCGGGATGCTGCCTCGACGGACCGCGTCATCGGCTCGTTGCTTGACGATCGCATAGTCCTCGGCCAGCGGCCCATCGCACCGTCGGGCGAGTTCCCGAACGTCTTCGATGAAGAGCCGCGGGTGAGCCGCCTTGACTTGATAGCTGTCCTGGCCGTGACAGACGCCCAGGGGAACGACAAACGCCAGTATCATCGATGCCGTGACAAGAACCCGTCGGACCATGCTCTACGCTGCCCCACAATTCATCCTGCTGTCTTGAATCTGCCGGACACTCATCAGGGACCTATCATCCCGCGGAAATGGGATTGCTGCAAGCAAAATGAAGGACAGGACAATTGTCGCCGTGCGGCGGAAAATGGGGCCTTGCGGACCATGATCGGCGGGGCTAAGATGATTGCCGCTACGATAACCCTTATCGGAGACAAGGACATGGCTTCACGACGTCGGATACGTGTACGGAGCACGCTCCTCGGGACTGTCGCGGGACTCACTACCCTGATCTTTCTTTCAATAGGGCCCTCGCTCGCGGCACAGACCGACTCGCCCGCCCCATCGTGGAAGGCCGGGGTCGCCACGACGGTCATCACGCCCGAGTATTCCATGTGGCTGGCGGGATACGCCGCCCGCAACAAACCTTCGGAAGGCAAGGTGCACGATCTGCACGCCAAGGCGCTGGCGTTGGAAGATGGGCAGGGCGCTCGCCTGGTGATCGTGACGGTCGATCTCATCGGTTTCCCTCGCGAATTCCGCGATCGGTTGGAAAAGGCAGTCGGCGAGAAGTACAAGCTTGGCCCTGCGAGCCTGCTGCTCAATGCTTCGCACACGCATTCCGGGCCGGAATTACGGGACTGGCGAGCTTCGCAGACCTGGGACCTGTCGCCCGAGCAGGTCGAACTGGGCCGGCAGTACTCCGAGGTCTTGTTCGGCAAGCTGGTGGAAGTCGTCGGCCAGTCGCTGAACGCTCTGGCCCCGGCAGAGTTGTCCTACGTCCACGCGAGAGCGGGCTTCGCCATGAACCGGCGTCAGCAGACGGGGGGCGGCTACTCGATCGCTCCGAATGCCGACGGTCCGGTCGATCATGGTGTCCCCGTCCTGGTGGTGAAAGCGACGGACGGTCAGTTGCGTGCGATCGTGTTCGGCTACGCCTGTCACAATACGACGCTCGACGGCTACGAATTCTGCGGGGACTACGCGGGATTCGCACAGCAGTACGTGGAAGAGACGCACGCAGGGACGACGGCCCTGTTCGTCGAAGGGTGCGGCGGCGACCAGAATCCGACTCCCCGCCGGACGATGGACTGGGCCCGCCAACACGGGCGGGCGTTGGCCAACGCCGTGGAAGCAGCCCTGGTCGCGAAGCCCCGTCCCGTGCAGGGTCCGCTTCATGTCGCTCTGGATGAAGTCAGACTTGAGCTGGCCCAGCCGAACCTGGAGGAACTCAAACAACAGGCGGCCTCCGGCGACAAGTACGCCAAGCGACATGCGGAACTCGTCCTGCAAGAACTTGAAAAGAGCGGCCGGATCGACACGACGTATCCGTATCTTGTCCAGGTGGCCCGGTTCGGCGACGATCTGACGATGATCGGACTGGCCGGTGAGGTCGTCGTGGACTATTCGCTTCGTCTTAAGAGAGAGCTGACGGATACGCCCGTCTGGGTGGCCGGGTACACCAACGAGGTCTTCGGCTACATACCGTCCGAGCGGGTCCTGCGGGAAGGGGGCTACGAGGCCAAAGGAGCGATCCTCTATTATGGTACGATGCCGACGCCCTTCACACCGTCTGTGGAGAGCCTGATCGTGGAAAAAGTGCACGAGCTTGTGAAGCAAACAAGCGAAGCTTCAAAGTGAAAGAGCGGGAGTGCTGCACATGCGTTATGTA
>JBDKUU010000539.1:0-2088 GCA_039679525.1 Phycisphaerales bacterium
TTTCACCACAGAGACACAGAGAACACGGAGAACCAGGAATGCAATCGGGGGTGGAGATAGACTGATAGAGGGGCAATGCTATAGCGACGGTAACCCCCGCCCGCGAAAGTTCGACCGGTACCGGGTCTCCACCCCATCGCTTTTGCCTCCGTGTCCTCTGTGCCTCTGTGGTGACCCCCAAACGTCGCCGGCGGAGAATCTATCAGTGAGTCAGGCACTCGCTGCATCCAGCGATTTCAGCCTCCGCCGGCAGAACCTAACGCCGGGCCCCGTGGTAACGAGTCACGGCGCCCGGCTTTTAGAACCGCCACGGAAGGGCGGCGCACCAGGGGCGGCAGATCGCGGCAGGGAGGCCGCGGCCGCCCGATGGATTTGAGGACAGTATGCGTATGGTTACTCTCAGTATCGGGAATTATGTGATGGTGGTCGTGTTGTTCATAGCGATCGGCGTCGCGATCGGCTGGGCGGCGTGCAGTGTGAAGGCCGAGGGTGCCCGGATCCGCCAGTGTGAGCAGTGTGGGCTGGTTTCGGACGACGTAGACCGCATGATGGCGCCAATCAACGAGGCGGACGACGAGCCCATCGAGACACTGTACGAACGGCGGCCCACGAGTCACGGGCCACGGGCCACGAGCGACGATCTGATGGCAGACCTCGCGAACGGGCCACGGGTTTGGGTCGATCTGGATATTATCGAGCAGATCGAGACAGGTCACCTGCCGGAGAACCAGCGGGACGCGGCACTCGGAAAGGCCGGGGAGCGGGGCCGATACCAGATCACGGAGGGCGCCTGGAACGATACGATGGCCTGGCTCAAGCGGCATCGAGGTTATCGGGTGACGTGGGACTTCAGGGCACGCGCCTGCGACCAGTGTTTCGCGACTGTGATCGCGGGGACCTACGTAAACGAGATCCTGCCGCGATGGCTGACGACAGTCCATATGGACCGCAATGATTCGACACGTCCGGTCCCCGACAGTCTGCTGGCCCGCGTCGCGGCGAACAACGCGGGGCCTAAGAGAGTTCGCCAGGCATACGCCCTCTGGCAGGCGGATACCGGCACGACAAAGCCCTGGACCGCATACCTGCCACGATCGACGATCAATTACCTCGCAAAGTACGAGGCCGCAGCGGCCGCCAGAACGATGCACCACGGAGACGCAGAGAACACAGAGAAAACCGCAGATGAACGCGGATGAACGCAGATCAAACCACGGACCACAGGTAACAGATAACAGGACACTCTCCGTGCCCTCTGTGTCTCTGTGGTGAAAATCGAAAGGAGTCGAACGGATGAACGTGACGACGAAGACGAAGATTCTCGCCTGGGGTGTGGCCGGCGAGAAGGAGAAGCTCGACCTGGACCTGTGTGACTTCTCCGCAGATCAGGTGGGCGAGTTGGATCGGCTGATTCGGGCGGACGGTGACGACAAGGTCAAGATCACGCTGACCCCGGAGCAGAAGAAGCTCCAGATCGAGCCGATCACGAGCACGGTAAAATTAGTGAGCATGTCCTGCCGGACGAAGGGCCAGAAGCTCAGGGTCAGCGGGTTCCACAGCCCGGACGAGCGGGCCCCGGCGATCAAACGAATGAGTGCTGCCGATACGCCGATCCTGCTGACGATCTCGGAAATCCAACCTGCGATGTTCGGTAGGACGAAGTCCGCCATAGAGAACACGGGGAACATTGAGCGTGCGGCGAACTGGGAAAAACCGGATGGCACCGCCGAAACGCAGATTCCCCATTCCGAGCTGATCGAGGTCAAATGCAAGGGTCTCAAGTTGGCCTCTGCCAAGATCGATCTGGTCTACGAGGGCCCCGGCCAATGGCGCAGCGGCTACACTGCCCGGCTCGGCAACTACACGCAGGATCGCGACGCACAGGAAGGGCCGGCATTTGCGTCCCGCACGGCAGCGTTGAACGCCGCGCAGCTCGGGATCGGGGCGTGGCTCGACGAGATCCCGATGACGGGTACGGCGGACGGAAAGCGTGCCCTCTCCGCCCGGCGGGCGAAGATGAGGGAGCAGGTGATCGCGGCGACCGATGCACGGATCCGCGAGGACGATAGCAAGGAAGGGACTGATGGC
>JBDKUU010000540.1:0-7021 GCA_039679525.1 Phycisphaerales bacterium
GGACGACGAGGACGCTTTCGAAATGACCCGTCTGCTGGCGGCGAAAGAGGGGATATTCGTCGGCATGTCCAGCGGCGCGGCCATGGCGGGCGCCCTGCGCGTGGCCCGCAAGATGACTCACGGCACGGTCGTCGCCCTGCTGCCCGACCGCGGCGACCGCTATCTGAGCACAACCCTCTTTCGCTCGATCTGCGCCAAGTGCCCGCCGTAATCGTCCACGCACTCGAATCTCGTCCGCGGTGGGGACGCAGCTCTTCGTAGGACGAGCGTCCCCGCTCGTCCAAAGAGGGTCGGGCGAGGACGCCCACCCTACGAAGACACTCCCGTCACTTGCCGGGCGCCATGCTTACGCTCGCGTAAGCATGTGTCTGGCATGCGAAGGCAAGACATGGCTACGCGGCGTAGCCATGGCGCCCACTCACCAGGCCAAAGCGGCCGCCGCCACGGCAGCAGCAGTCGCGTGTCGGCCTATTCCACTTCCTGCGTGACGACTCGAAGGATTTCCTTCTCCCTCGATTGCAGAAGCTCGCCGAGGCCGAAGAGGCTCAGGCTATAGATCGTCACGATGATCGCCAGCTCCGCGATAGAAAGGAACAGATAAGCCAGCCGGGCCGGCAGCCCGTCCGTCGGGAATGTCAGAGAGGTCGCGAGAGCCGGCGCAAACAACAGCGACAGGATCGCCATCGTGATCAGGTGGGCGATCATGTTGAGCAGGACCCTGGTCACGCCGATCTTCGTTGCCCCCAGGGTGCCCTCGCGGATTCGAAACGGCAGCAGCGACGAGATCAGATTGCCCAGGATCGAGACGAGAAAGAACGCCGCGATGAGCTGCACCACCGCCGCCAGGATCACCGTTCCTCCCAGACCCAGCCCCAGGGCAGCCAACGCCAGGTACACCAGCCCCAGAATCATCCCGACCGGCAGCAAAGCCAGGTTCTTGCCCAACAGGATCTGCGACCTGGGCATCGGGGACAGGACCAGCGTCCGGAATCCCGATCGGTCGAAGCCGAACTGATTGGTCATCAGGTGCGTCATGCCGACAAACGGCAGCAGGGCCATCCCCGTCGCGTAGAAAAGCTGCATGCGAAAACTCAGACTGCGGGAATGGGAGAGCACCGCCGTCCCGGCGAAGACCAGAATGAAGAAGGTGTTGAGGGCCAGGGCCATCTTGATCTCCGTCGCCCGCCGGAGCGATTGGACAGAGGCCAGAGCCGTCGCCGCGGCGTCCTCCGGAACAAAGGGCAATCTCCATTCGAGGATTCGTCTTCGGGCAGGCGTCGCCACGGCCTCCTTTTGCGTCGGACGCACCTTCTTCTCCGTGGTCCGGCCCTCATAGAATCGAAGCGTCGAGCGGTAGGCCCTCGCCAGGCCCAGCCCGCCGATGCCGAACAAGGCCGCCGATGCCAGGACCGACGGCGTGAGATTCCCCGCGGCCAGGGACATCGCCCCGTTGCCGATCCACAGAGGCGGAACCAGCTCGTGCGCCAGGAGAATCCCCGGCGGAATCTCCGACTTGCGCGGCGATCCCGCCGGACCGCCCTGCGCCCGAGTCCGGGCTTGCAGCGACGAATGCGAGCCCGACCAAGACTTGAAGTTCAGAAGGTTCGGAAGCTGGCACAGCAGTACGAACGTCATCGTGACCCCGGCGACCACCGCCCTGTATCGCCGGGGATTCTGCATGAGAATCACCAGCCATCCGCGAAGGCAGTACGTCCAGGCCGTGACCATGAAGAGAAAACCCAGGATCAGCGGAACGAGCAGGAGCATCATCCCTCGTCCGCCCAGGACCATGCCCATCGTCATTCCGAGCGACGCCGGCAGGAACACGACGATGCTCAAGGTGACGTGCGACGCGAGGTAGTTCACCACGAAAACGCCTTTGAGCGAGACCGGCAGGTGCAGGAGCTTGGTGATGTCGATCGACTCGGATCGCTGGATCGTCGAGAGCACGCCGATGCCCCAGAAGACGAGGAAGACGATCGCGAGAGCATCGTAGATGACCATCAAAACCCCGGCCGGGGCTTTGACCAGCCTGAAGGCCCCCAGGTAGAGTCCCCCGATCCCGCCGCCGACGCCGATCGCGAGCAGAATGACCATGATCGCGAGGCTGATTCCAGTGCTCAGCCGTCCGCCGCGGGTCCACTGATTCCGCGTCAGACGCCATCGCAGCCACAGGATCGTTCGGATCTGGCTCCAGTTCATTCACCCCTCCAGCCAGCTCAGGGTCTGCCGCTCGACCTGGCCCATCCCCACGGCCGTGATGAAACGGTCCTCCAGGGAGCCGCTCTGGCGGATCTCCGCCATCGTGCCCTGATAGACGAGCTTGCCGTGGGCGATGATCCCCACGTCCGTGCAGAGCTTCTCGACGATCTCCAGAACGTGCGAAGTCAGAAACACCGTGGCCCCGCGCTGCACACAGCGGCTGAGCATATCCCGCAGCACGCGGGACGCTACCGCGTCGACGCCTTCGAACGGCTCGTCGAGGAACAGCACGTCCGGGCTGGCGATCAGCGCCGCCGCCAGGGCAAGCTTCTTCTTCATCCCGTGCGAGTACTCCATCGTGAGCTTGCCTTCCTCGCCGGCCAGATCCATCATCGCCAGGAGTTCCTCGCACCGTTCGCGAACGGTCGGCAAGGGCAGCCGGTACATCCGACCGACAAAGGTCAGATACTCCCGCCCGGTCAGGTTGTCGAACAGGCCGAGCTGTTCCGGCACGACGCCCACCCGCCTCTTGACCTCCCGGGCCCCGTCGCCACCCGCCAAATCCTGATCGAGAATTCGCATCAGGCCGCTGCTGGGGGCCAGAAGGCCCGTCAGCATTTTGATCGTGGTGGACTTGCCGGCGCCATTGGGACCGAGGAATCCGTAGAAGGTCCCTCTCTCCACGCGCAGGTCGAGCCCGTCCACGGCGATCTTGTCGCCGAACCGGCGGCTGAGTCCCTTCGTCTCAATCGCAAGAGTCATGGGCGATAGTGTACGACCACGGGCCTCATGTGGCAACAGGCATCCGCGTTGCGCGGAAAATCCGAAATCCGAAACTCGAAATCCGAAACAAACCCAAATGACCGAAAGCCAAGAAATGTTCAAAACCGTCCCTCCGATGCGGCGACAGCGTTTCGGTCATTTGGGTTTTGTGCTTTGGATTTGTTTCGGATTTCGAAATTCGAATTTCGGATTTCCGCTTCACGCCCAGGTCCCATAACCCAAACTGCCATCTGCTTCTCCGTCGCACTGTTCTTTTCGGGCCTTTTCGGCCGATAGATACAAGGGTATGGCTACTCGGTTCACGCACATCCAGTCGGACGATACGCCTGCGTCGCAGGAGGCGACCTCCGTTCCCGTGCCGCAATCCCCCGGGAGTCGGCAGCGGACCAAGCCGTGCCCGTTCTGCGCCGTGACGATCCGCTTCGCGGCCATCAAGTGCCGCTACTGCGGGGAGTTCCTCATCGGAGAGCGTCGCCAGGCCGTGGAGAAGCTTCGCGCGGGCCAGACCGAGGAAGAGGCGGACTCGGAGACAACCGAAGAGACGGAAGAGGAGGTCGAGAACGACGTTCTCTGGTCCGGCCGCCCAAGCATATTTGCCATGGCCGGCGCCGCGGTTCGGACCGCCTTTCTCGTCGCTCTGTGCTGGGCCGCCTACCACTATCCGCTGGCCCTGTTGATCACGCACATCCCCAAGACGAACGTGCCTGCGGCCGAGTTGATGGCCGTCGAAGGCTGGATCGACGTCGCGGCTCTGGGACTGGCTGCCGTCGCTCTGCTGGTCCTGGCCTGGAGGATCGCCTCGCTCAAGAGCATCCATTACGAAGTGACGCCGGACCGCGTCGAGTGGTCGCGCGGCATCTTCGACCGTCACGTCGACAACATCGACATGTTCCGCGTGATCGACCTGAAGCTCCGCCGCTCGCTGATCGAATGCCTGCTCGGCATCGGGACCGTCGTCCTGATCACCAAGGACGAGACGGACCCCGAGTTCGAATTCGTCAGGGTCCGTCGCTGTCGATACCTGTACGACACGCTGAAAGAAGCCGGCCTCAAGGCCGACAAGAAGCGAAACGTCCTGCACCTCGAATAGCCTCTCCGATTTGCCCGCACAACTCGCGCACGAGGCCGGCGCCAGATACATGACCGTTCTTGTGGTTCCATCGGCGTACGAATGTCCCGACAGATTCGAACGTTGCGTTTATCGTTTTGCGGATACCGGCGGGGAGAGAGAGGCGGACTTGGCACTGAGCTTGGATTGGCCGTCGATAACGACAGACCTTCCGTTGCGAGCCTGTGCGATGAGGGACCCCTCGTGAGATCTGCGATGTGCCGGGCGTGTTAACGAGCCCCAGCGAAGGATGATTTGCCTGCGTTTGATGATTCCTTTTACGCCCTTCCCCCCGCCGGTATCCGCAAAGCGATAAACGCACCCTGCGAACGCGGCCGGTCACGACGTGCGTGCAATTACGGTCATGCACCTTTGACGTCGGCAGGTCCACCATCCCTTGGACATCGACGACCGGCCACGCTATCATAACAGGCGGGTCGGGATCACGGAAAACCCGTAACCGCCCGCGTGGGAGAACCACTATTACGATATGACAGAGCAAGCTGCCAATCCGGCGGACGAACGGCCCGCGACACGGGGGTTGTCTGACAATCGTGGACGGACTGTGCCGCTGTTGACCCTGTTGTTCGTCGGCAGCGGGTGCTCGGCCCTGATCTACGAGATCGTCTGGCTCCAGTCCCTCCAACTGATCATCGGCTCGTCGGCCGTGTCCCTCGGCGTCCTTCTGGGCACGTACATGGGCGGCATGTGCCTGGGCAGCCTGCTGCTGCCGCGAATGATCGCCGCGAGCCGCCATCCGCTGCGGGTTTACGCCCTGCTCGAACTGGGCATCGGCCTTTCCGGCATGGTCCTGCTCTTCGGCCTGCCGCACGCCAGTCGCGTCTACGCGTCCTACGTCGGGCCCGGCTGGGCCGGTTTTCTCGTGCGAGGTCTCGTCTGCGCAGTCAGCCTGTTGGCCCCCACCCTGCTGATGGGCGCCACCCTGCCGGCGATCGCCCGCTGGGTCCGCGCCACGCCGCAGGGCGTCTCCTGTCTGTGCTTCTTCAACGGGGGCAACATCGCCGGCGCGGTCCTCGGCTGCCTCCTGGCCGGCTTCTACCTCCTCCGCGTGTACGACATGGCCGTGGCCACCTACGTCGCAGCGGCGATGAATGTCACGGTAGCGACCCTGGCCCTCCTCCTGGCCGCTCGAACACCGTTCGAGAAAAGGGGACATTCTACTTTTTCTCCCGACGACGGCCCGGCGCAGGCCGTAGGGCAAAAAGTAGAATGTCCCCTTTTCTCGATCTATGTCGTGATCGCCCTTTCGGGCCTCTGCGCTCTTGGCGCGGAGGTCGTTTGGACGCATGTCCTGTCGCTGCTGCTGGGCGGGACGGTCTACACGTTCTCGATCATCCTGGCGGTATTCCTCGTGGGGCTCGGCATCGGCAGCAGCATCGGAGCTGTGATCGCCCGCGAGAGCGATCGGCCTCACCTGGCCCTGGGCGGCTGCCAGTTGCTCCTGGTCGGAGCGATCGCCTGGGCGGCCTACAACCTATCCGAATCGCTGCCCTATTGGCCGATCGATCCGTCCCTGGCGAATAGCCCGTGGCTCACCTTTCAGATCGATCTCGTGCGGTGCGCATGGGCCGTGCTGCCGGGCGCGATCCTCTGGGGCGCGAGCTTCCCGCTGGCTCTCGCCGCCGCGACGTCGCGAGGCCAAGACCCCGCCCGGCTCGTCGGCGGGATCTACGCCGCCAATACGGTCGGCGCGATCGTCGGCTCGGTGGCCTTCAGCATGATCCTGATCCCCCGCATCGGCACCCAGGGCAGCGAGCGGGTCATGATCGCCGTGGCGGGCGTCGGCTCGGTGCTCGCGGTGGCCGCGGGGAGGAGAAGGAAAGAAGGTAGGAACGTAGGAAGGAAGGAACTGACGCCATCACAGGGTTCTTACCTTCTTTCCTTCCTACGTTCTTACCTTCCCATCACGGCCTTAGCCGTGATAGCCGCGGTCCCGGCGATCTGGAAGACGCCGCCGCTTCCGCCGGCGCTCGTCGCCTACGGCCGCTACCTGGCGACCCGGGCCTCGGTGGCCGACGTCCTCTACGTCGGCGAAGGCATGAACGCCACGATCGCGGTGACCCAGCTCGACGACAAGGTCACCAGCTTCCACGTCTGCGGCAAGGTCGAAGCCTCGACAGAGCCGGCGGACATGCGTCTCCAGCGGATGCTCGGCCACCTCTCGGCCCTCGTGCATCCCCATCCCCGCTCGATCCTCGTCGTCGGCTGCGGCGCGGGCGTCACGGCGGGCTCGTTCCTCGTGCACCCCGAAGTCGAGCGGGTCGTCGTCTGCGAGATCGAGCCGCTGATCCCGAAGGTCGTGTCGCGGTACTTCGCCCGCGAGAACTACAATCTGACGAAAGACCCGCGAGTCGAGATCGTGTACGACGACGCGCGCCATTACGTCCTCACGACGCATGAGAAATTCGACGTCATCACGTCGGACCCGATCCACCCGTGGGTGAAAGGCTCGGCGGCCCTCTATACCCGCGAGTACTTCGAGCTGTGCAAGCGGCGTCTCAATCCCGGCGGCGTGGTCACGCAATGGGTCCCGCTGTACGAGAGCCGCCTGGACGTGGTCAAAAGCGAGATCGCGACCTTCTTCGCGGCCTTCCCCCACGGCACGATCTGGTCCAACGACATCGAAGGCGAAGGCTACGACGTGGTCCTGCTCGGCCGGACGGAGCCGCTCAAGATCGACGTGGACGCCCTCCAGCAGCGTCTGGACCGCGAGGACCACAAGCGCGTCGTCGAATCGCTCAAAGAAGTCGGATTCGATCGAGCGACGGACCTCTTGTCCACCTACGCCGGCCAGGGCCCCGATCTCGCGGACTGGCTCAAGGACGCGCAGCTCAACACGGACCTCAACCTCCGCCTCCAGTACCTCGCGGGCCTGGGCCTCAACGCCTACAAAGGCAGCGAGATCTA
>JBDKUU010000541.1:0-10830 GCA_039679525.1 Phycisphaerales bacterium
GCGAGTTGTTGTTCGAGTCATTTTTCATAGGTTATCGTTATCCCGGCCTCATACTGTGGCATGCACGCTCTTGCGACCGAGGCGCACACTTTCATCCCTGCTCACCACTGATTTTCCATCAACTGTACGACATCTTGTGCCAGCTTGTTTGCCGCAATGGCTGAACCGTAGGTGAAGTCCTGGCCCTGGAACTCCGAGTAGCTGGCCACCGCGGTCACGTTTTGGTTGTTGATCATGAGCCGGCCGGTCTTGAGGTCCTTCCAATTGACGACGGCCGTCAGGATCACTTCCTTTTCCAGGGCCCGGCCCAGATCCCGCTCCAGCGTCAGGATCGATTCCCCGACGGCGACGAGCTGACCGCTGATGACGCTGTCGGCGCGATCCCGATCCGACACGATCTTGTAGGGCGTTTGGGCCTCGATTCGTTTGGCCAGAGCGTTCGAGAACGTGAACTCGGTGCCCCGGCGAAAGCTGCGGTTGTCGAACATCTCCACGTAGACGCTTTTCACGTCGTCGGGATAGAACGAAGCGTTCGTATAACCGGTCGACCGGCCGCAACCGCCGGTCGAAAGGGTCGCCAAGGCGACAAGAAACGAAAATCCGAAACTCGAAATCCGAAACAAATCCAAAATACAAAACCCAAACGGTCGAAACGCCGCAGCAGTCTCGCGGCCGCCCGGTCTCGAAGATCGAGCCTCGATTGTCCGTGCCCGTCTCAAATCTCGAATCTCAAATCTCAGATTCTCTTGGAGTCTACTTGCCATTGGCCTGGTCCTCGGCGAGAGCTTCCCTGGCTTGCGTCGCGGCCTGGGTATTGGGCCAGTTGCGAACGATCATGTCGAAGTACAGCCGGGCCGCCTGCGGTTCACCCGTTCGCTGGTAGTACTTGGCGATCGTGTACTGTTTGAAGGCCATCTGCTCGTCGATCTGCGCGATCTTCTCGGGCACCTCGTTCTGCTTGGCCTCCTCGGGATACAGCAACTGGAACTTCTTGTAATAGGTCTTCGCCGTGTTCAGTTTCGAGGCGTCGAAGTTCGGCCGCTTCTCCGGAGGATACCGGTTGTAGGCGGCGAGGTTGTCCTCCGCCATGCGGTACAGGGCCCGCTTGCCGATGGGGCCGGTCTCCCAATACGACGCGATCTCGGACCACTTGAGATACGCCTCAATGTACTTCTCCCTGGCCTCGTACTGCTCGGCCACCGCGATGGCGGCCTTGAGCCCGACGCCGTTGGCGTCGTCCAGGCCGGCTCGGTCGCTGATCTTCTCCATCATCTCGACGCCTTCCGAGAAGCCGGAGATCTTGATGAATCCCAGGATGACCTTCTTGCGGCCCTCCATGTATTCCCGGGCCATGTCGAATTCCCTCTGCAGGGCCAGCCCTGCGTACTCGCTGCCCGGGTAGTTCTTCAGCAACTTCTCGTACTTGACCAGAGCCTTGCCGTAGTGTTCCTGCCAATACCGGGTCTCGCCCAGGGCGAACAGCTCAAGGTCCGGCCCGACACGATCGGGGAAATCCGCCTTGATCTGCTTGAGGGCCTCTTTGACCTCGCTGAGGTCTCCCTCCTGAACGAGCTTCTTGAGCTCATCGATGGCCTGTCGATACAGGGATTGAGGATCGTCCGCCACCGTCTCGAGTTTTTCACCCCCCGTGAGCTTCCATGTCTTGCCCACGGCGCTGTGGCAGCACGAAACCGTGACAATCAGGGCCAAACCCAGGAACCACATCCAGTGTTTCCGCATTTTCTCTGCCCGCCAAAACATCCTTTACCGCCGGCTCGAAGCCTCTGAGTTTCCCCCAACGCCAACCGTGGCGTCCGGAACTCCTGCCCGGCACGCCGCCATTATACCGGCCCCTCTAGGCAATTCAATCTTGACTTTCGAATCGGGGTTTCGCTGCCCGGCCCGGCGGCGTTTTTGCTTTACTCTCGGGGTTCTGGGCGATATAAGGGCCCACGGCGGTCCTCGGCAATGAGGCCGGTTGGATGTGTCCGTAGCCGCACGCACGTTCGGCGTAACGCACAGACTGTTGGAGGTTTGTCATGAATCGCAATCTCGTCCTGGGTGTCGCTGTGATTCCCGTACTCGTTGGATTGGCCGGCTGCGGCGGAGCGAGACTGAGCCGCCACGACGGAACGCACGTCCGGCAGATCAGCGTCGAGCAGTACGTCGACAAGATGAAGGCCGGCTGGATCGGCCAGATGGCCGGCGTCGGCTGGGGGGCCCCGACCGAATTCCGCTACAAAGGCGTGATCATCCCCGAGGATCAGATCCCGCAGTGGCAGCCGAACATGATCAACCAGTTCCAGCAGGACGATCTCTACGTCGAGATGACTTTCCTCAGGACGCTCGAGGTCCACGGTTTCGGCGTGTCGATCCGCCAGGCGGGCATCGACTTCGCCAACAGCGGCTATCCGCTCTGGCACGCTAATCTGGCCGGGCGGAACAACCTTCGGGCCGGGATCGCGCCGCCGGACTCCGGGCACCCCAAGTTTAACTCGCACGCCGACGATATCGATTACCAGATCGAATCCGACTTCGCCGGCCTGATCGCGCCGGGCATGCCGAACGTCGCCATCCAGTTGGGCGAGATCTTCGGCCGGCTCATGAACTACGGCGACGGCCTCTACGGCGGTCAGTTCGTCGCCGGAATGTACGCCGAGGCCTTCTTCGAGAGCGACATGGTCAAGATCGTCGAGGCGGGGCTCCGCTGCATTCCGCAGGACAGCCAATACCACGAGTGCATCAGCGACGTGCTCCGCTGGCACGCGAAATATCCCGACGACTGGGCCAAGACCTGGCAGTTGATCAATGAGAAGTACGAGCTCAACAAGGACTATCGGCGGTTCTCGTGCAGCGGGCCGCAGGATGAATTCAATATCGACGCCAAGATCAACGGCGCGTACATCGTGATGGGCCTGCTCTACGGCGGGGGCGACCCCGACAAGACGATCGTCATCGCCACCCGCTGCGGCCAGGATTCCGACTGCAATCCGTCGAGCGCCGCCGGCATCCTGTTCACGACGATGGGCTTCAAGGGCCTGCCGGACAGGTTCAAGTCGGCCCTGGACCCGTCGGGCAAGTTCAGCCACACCCCCTACAACTTCCCCACGCTGATCCGCGTCTCAGAGAAGCTGGCCCGCCAGGCCGTGGTCAATTGCGGCGGCAAGATCACCGTGGACGACCAGGGGGCCGAGCACTTCTCGATTCCGCTGAGCAAGATCAGCCCGACGCAACTGGAGCAGTGCTGGACGCCCAAGCCGGCGATGGGCAGCCGCTTCACAGACGAGGAAATGGCTCAGATCACCGCCGAGAGCGGCGTGGACCTGTCCAAGGCCGTCGAGAGCTTCGCCCCCGGCTGGAAGATCAGCAAGTGCGGCGCGGACATGGACCCCGGCCTCCGCGAGGAGCTGCGGGGCCGCCAGAATGTCCTGCTCACCCACCCGCTCAGCCAGACGGTCGGCTGCGTCCTGACGAAGGTCGTGAGCGTGCCTGCGAACAAGAAGACCAGTCTGAAGCTCGAAGTCGGCCACGACGCGCGGGGCGACTGGGACCTGATCGTCCGGGCCGACGGCGAGCAGTTGATCCGAAAGACCATCGGTCCCGACACGACGACGCTGGGCTGGACCGCGGTCGACGTGGACCTCTCGAAATTCGCGGGCAAACGCGTGAAGCTGGAGCTCGTGAACGAGCCCACAGGCTGGCGTTACGAAGCGGGCCTCTGGTCCAAGATCGCCATCGTCAGCGAGTGACCGGCTGGCGTGGTACGGCGGCTATCCTAATCTGGTGAACAGATAGGCGAATGCTTCTTCGTAGGTTGGGTGTCCTCGCCCGACCTCCCCGGACGAGCGAGGACGCTCGTCCTACGAGGAGCCGAGTCTCCGCGTCTGTCGCAACACCAGCTCAGAGTGGGCGGAGTCGTAAGGTGGGCTCTCAGCCCACGCGTACTCCCGGTTCGTTCATGGAGGTGCCTATGGATCGTCGCGAGTTCATCAAGACGAGTTCTGCCGTCGGAGTTGGCGCGTACCTGGGATCAGGCTTATCTCCAGCCGTCGCCGGCGCGGACGCGGGTCTCACCGCGAGGGACGTGCACGAATATCTGCGGAGTCTCGGACGCGAGTGGATCAACCCACAGGAGACCGTCGACACCTTCAAGTCCGGCAAACCCGAGATGCCCGTCAAAGGCATTGCGGTCGCTTGGATGACCTACTTCGACGCGTTGCGTGAGGCGGTCGCGAAGGGCTGCAACCTGTTCGTCACGCACGAGCCGACCTACTACAACCACACCGACATGGACCAGTCAGTCTTCGCCTTCGAAATCGCCAGGCGAAAGAAAGCCTTCATCGAAGAGAGCGGCCTGACGATCATTCGCTGCCACGACGTCTGGGACCGCGTGCCGGAGATCGGCATCCCGGACGCCTGGGGCAAGTACCTGGGTTGGACGAAGGTCGTGAGACAACAGACGTTCTACCGAGTCTATGAATTGCCGCCGACCACGGCCGGCGAACTGGCCAGGCAAGTCGCGGCGAAAGTCGCGCCACTGGGCCAGGCCGGCGTGCAACTGATCGGCCCGGCCGACAAGACGGTTCGCACGGTGGCAATCGGCACCGGCGCGATCACGTCGCTGTGGACGATGCTCACCGACTTGAAGCCGGACCTCGCCCTCTGTACCGACGACGGCTTCACCTACTGGAGCGACGGCGCGATGGCCATCGACATGGGCTACCCGGTGATCCTGGTGAACCACCCCTGCGCCGAAGAGTTCGGCATGGTCCAGTTAGCCGATCACCTCCGAGAGAAGTACCCCGCCGTGCCAGTCCACCACATCCCCCAAAAGTGCATGTTCGCAACGATCCAGGCATAGATGAAGCGTGAGACCCGCAGACAAGGCGGCAGCGGTAGGGTGTGCCCCGCACACCACTCCTCTCCACCAAGTCGCCTGTAAGATCGAGAACGGCAACGGAGGGACATGCTCTCGACCGCAATCTCCTCTCTTCTCCGGCAGCGTTCATCAGCGTTTATCAGCGGTTTCACTCTCTCTTTTATTCGATCACGGGCTCTGCCGGTGCGCGACTCGCACTGCGGCCCGCGAAGCGCCGGGAGCCGTCCCCGCGAGATCGAAATAGGAAGGCGTCTCCCGCGACGCTACTTGGCCTCGATCTTGAATACCGTCCGGACCGCCGCCAGCCGTGCGGCTAGTTGCGGGCCGTCCATGTCGGCCGCGACTTCCGCCAGGCGGTCGGGAATGCGGATCTGCTGGGGACATTTCTCCAGGCACTTGCCGCACCGGACGCACTGGGACGCGTATCCGGGTTTGCCGTCGACGAGCTCGCCGCTCATCCGCAAGGCGTAGCGGTACTTCACGTCTTCGCTCCTGCCGAACATGTGGTAGCGGTTGTATTCCTCGAAGCAGATGGGGATCGTCACGCCGGCCGGGCAGGGCATGCAGTAGCCGCACCCGGTGCAGCCGACCTTCATCAGCTCTCTGTACTTGCGGCCGGCCCGCTCGACAAGGGCCAGCTCCGCGTCGGTGAGGCTCCCGGGGCGGGCGGCGTTCGCGGTGGCGAGATTCTCGTCGATCTGGGCCTCGTCATTCATGCCGGACAGGACCACCGTCGGCTCCGGCTGATTCCAGATCCATCGCAGGGCCCACTCCGCGGGCGTACGCCGCGTCGGCGATTCGTTCCAGATCGCCTCGACCGCCGGCGGCGCTGCGACGCCGAGATTGCCGCCGCGGAGCGGCTCCATGACGATCATGCCCAGGCCTTTCGACGCCGCATATCGCAGACCCTCGACGCCCGCCTGGTACTGCTCGTCCAGGTAGTTGAACTGGATCTGGGCGAAGACCCAGGGGTAGGCGTCCACGATCCGCATAAAGTCCGGCTTGAGGCCGTGGAAGGAGAAGCCCGCGTTGACGATGCGGCCGTCGGCCTTGGCTTGGTCGAGGAAGCCCTCGACGCCGAGCCCGTGCAGGATGTCCCACGAGCCGCCGTTGAGGGAGTGGAGCAGGTAGTAGTCGATGCGGTCCGTGCCCAGTTTCTCCAACTGGGCCGCGAGGTACCGGTCCATGTCCGCACGGGTCTTGATCATCCAGGAGGGCAGCTTCGTCGCGAGTTTGACCTTGTCGCGGTAGCCGTTCTTGAGGGCCTTGCCCAAGACGATTTCACTCTGCCCGGCGTGGTACGGCCAAGCCGAGTCCACATAGTTGACCCCGCGGTCGATGGCGTGGCGGATCTGGCGGATCGCCCGCTCCTCGTCGATCTTGCCGTCTTTCATCGGCAGACGCATGCACCCAAACCCCAGGATGGAGAGCTCGTCCCCATTCCGGGGCATCGTTCGATACTGCACGTGATTCTCCTTCTGATTCTGATTCAGTATTGAGCAGCCACAATAATACGATCCCGGCCGGGGCGAACTCAATACCCATTCTCGCCGATACCTCGCCAAGCCGCCAAGAACACCAGGAGAACCACAGCATTCTTGTCTCCTCTCCAACAGCGTTCATCAGCGTTTATCAGCGGTTCCACTCTCTCTCTTCATCCCGCCTTCAGCGGCAGACAGAGGTCGATGGCGGACCTGTCTTAACGGGTTGAAACCGCAGATGAACGCGGATGAACGCAGCCCGGCCTCCGGCCGAAACCAAGAGCGTATATCGCTTTGCAGGGTGCCGGCGGAGAGAGGGGGCGACTGGGCCGAATCTCCGATAGCTCCGCCGGTAAATGCGTTGAACGCACTCTTTCGTTCGATCACAAGGCTATGTCAGCGAAGGACTCCACTTGAACGATTGCCTCGGCCGTGCCTATTGGTCGGATACTCGCGGCCCGGAAGATGGCTGGCATGTCCGGTCACCTGCCCGTCACCTGGGCCTGTAACGAGTCTCCTCGATTCGCCAGATCCCATAGACCAAGTGCGGCGCATCATCCGGGTAAGTCGTATCCCAGCGTATCGCGAATTCGCGAGCTTTCTCCATAGTCGGGAACAGGAGATACTGATTCAGTTCTCTTGCCAACTCAGAGGCCTCTTGGTCTTCTACTTCCGAGCTGAGCTCTCGCGTGATCATCTCCTCCGACCACTGGGTCATCAGATCGTAACCTACAAGGGTCCAATCACTCTGGACGCTATCCGGATTTGACTCTGGCTCGTACGGCCATGAGTAGTCGTCCTTGTCTCGCGATTCTCCCTCCAAATCTTCCGTGCGGAGGGTTATCGCGATCACTCAATACGGCTTTCCCTCCGCACAACGGTATGGACGAAGGCAGTTCAGCATGTCCCCCAGATCGCTCCACAGAGGATAGTTTATGCCGACACGCATCATGGGGGGCAACTCTATCATCCCAAGGCCGAATTCCTCTCGACGCTTTCCCCTGATATCCCCATAGTCTCCGTCCCAGAGGAATATCGAACTCCAAGCGTCGTCCGTCAGAACCTTCACGAGCTTGTTACCCATGTGGAAGTCGTACTTGCTCTTGAACCACATTTCACGCACATCATATCCAATGATCTTCTCTTCCATCGGGCGTATCCTCATCGACGTTCCATTGCAGGGAAGGCTCCGACTGGCTCGCGTGAGAGACAGGGCGGTGCCAAACGCATATCGTCGGGCGAGCATTCCAACGGTGTCTCGTCCGCGTTTACACAAGACTCGAAGGCTATTGTAGGTGCACGGCGTCGATGGGGCAAGGAGATCATCCTGACCCATTCATCACAGGAGGGCGTGGGCCCAGGTTCTTCGGCAGACCGAAGACATCCAAGTAGACGGGAGAAGTCCCTATCTCGCGAGACTGAATGCATGCCCGAAGCGGGCCCGCCCGGGAAGTTTTGCGTTTTGTGGCCCCCGGCGTAGTAGGCGAACGGAACGCTCACCCAAGAGGGTGCGGAGTACCCTGACTGCTGGTGGCTCCAACGCGATAAACTTCCGCCGCCCCACCGCGTAGGCGTGCTCCACACTCAGGCGGCGGACTCCGGATCAGTCCGTTTCTTCCTTTGTCCGTCGGGAGAAATCTATCGTTTCCCAGAGAAGTCAGTCACATCCCCGTCATTGCGAGCCGGACACGTTCGAAGCGAGTCTGTGGGCGTCCTTCGCTTTGGGCCAGAAGCGCGGCAGATCCGAGGCGGCGGAATGCGAGATCGCAAGCAGTGAAGCCCAACACGAGTTTTGAATCCCTAACTCAGGTTCGCGAACGGTTACTGGGGGAGCGGATTGACCCTGAGATGGCCCTGCGGTACAATCTCACTATGGATAGGCTCAGGGAGATTCAAGGCAAGGTGCTCCGTCGCCAGTATATGAGTTCTCCAGGCATGCCGTCGATCAGAGCATCATTCGAGATATCGCCGTTGCGGAACTCGAAGAGGCGATCTCCAATCGAGCCGAGATCATAGAGGACTATCCCGACGACAAGTATGGTCCAAGCTGCCTGATCCTGGGGTTTACGCGGGCTGGACGGCCTCTGCATGCGCAGTGCAGCTATCCCAGTCGCCCGTTGATCAAGATCGTCACCGTCTACGAGCCGGACCCGGATTTATGGATCAATCTGCGGGTCAGAAAACCCGACCGATGAGGTTTATGCCATGAAGGACACACTGATTGAAACGGAAGTCACCTACACGCTCGAACTGGGCGGGAAATTCTACATCGTCGAGCACGTGCCGGCTCGGGTCTGCCCGGAAACGGGCGAGCAGTTCTTCTCGCCGGAGACCGTCGAACGCATTCAGGCCTTAATCAAGGGCGGCAGGAAGCCCGACCGCATGGCCGAGACGCCGGTGTACGAGTACTCGTGATCGGAAGAAGCGACCGCTGAGACGTCCTTTTGTTCGTGTCTCCGATCATGGGCTGGCGCCCGAACGCAGGTGTTTGCGCAACCTCGGCGCGAGAAACGAAAGGGTGTGACTGATTCCTCTGGCACAGGGCTGGCCTCTTCGGGTGGACAGCGGAAGGATCGGACCGATCCGGAATCCGCCGCCTTGATGGCGAACGCCGCTGGGCGGCGGGGCGGCGGGAGTTTGCCGCATTGGAGCCACCAGCAACAGGGGTGCTGCGCACGCCCTCAGGAGGACGTTTCGCTCCCACGCCACGCTGGAGGCCCAATGCGGAAAACCTCCCTGGCAGGTCCGTTTCGGGCCTGTATTCAGCACTGCGGAGCAGGAGCCTCTCTCGTTTGCCTGGGGGCGGCCCGCCAGAATATCAGGGCACACCCGATCGAAAAGTCCGCGGAATTGTGCGAGATTTCATTTGACGCCGAAATGGGGCGTGTGTAAGATAACAAAAGAACTGAATAGCGAACTATGCTCGGCCGCGACCCGAAGATGGGCTCGTACAGAGGCACCAAGACACAAAGAGGAACGAGGTATGAGAGACCTTCCCCAAGAACTTCGTGGCTCTGTGTGAGAACGAGCTTCTTCTCTTGCAGGCCCTTGCGGTCGATCCGAAATGTGTGCAGCAGAGAAACGAAGCCAATTCGCGGGGACTTGGAGATGTGGCAACTGCTGTTTAAATCAGGAGTTATGTCGGATTGGCGGCGGCTGGGCGGCCCGGAAAACGAAGCCAATGGGTCGGGTTTCAAGTCAGAAGTGCCAAGTGCAGTCGGAAAGGCGCCGAGTGTGCGAAACGAAGCCAATTGGGTTCGTTTGGAATTTCAAGCGTCAAGCGAAGTGGAAGGCCGGACGCGGCGGGCTCCGACTTCAAACTTCACACTTCCCACTTCCCACTTCGGCTGGCCCCCGATTTCCTTGGAGAAAACGGCGGGGCGTGGTAAGATGGGCCTGTTGCCGGGGTGGTTTCCGTGTGTGATGAGGCAGTTTAGTTTGGGAAGGCACATGTCAAGCAATCTGGATCGACGCGACTTTCTGAAGAGTTCACTCCTTGGTTCGGCGGCCGCGCTGTCGGCCCTCAGTCTTGAGGAAAAGGCCCTCCTGGGGGCGTCCGGCAATACCGTCGAGAAGAAGCCGACGGGGCAGGGCGTTCAGGGTCTGCCGACGGGCAAGATCGGCGACGTGACGATCAGCCGGCTCATCTGCGGCGGCAACCTGATCGGCGGCTACGCCCACAGCCGGGACCTCGTCTACGTCTCCTCGCTGCTCAAGCAATACTTCACGGACGACAAGATCTGCGAGACGCTCGAAATCTGCGAGGAGAACGGCATCAACACGATCAACGCGGGCACGAGCTCGCTGCCCGTGATCCGGAAGTACTGGGACCAGCGGGGCGGCAAGATCCAGTGGCTCGCCCAGTGTGTGCCCAGCGACAAGGATCTGGAGACCGACGTCAAGAAGGCCATCGACGGCGGGGCGGCCGGGGCCTATCTGATCGGCAACGTCGGCGATGAATGGTCGCGGTCCGGCAAGGTCGATCTGATCGGCAAGTTCCTCGACTTCGTCAAGAGCAACGGCGTCATCACGGGCGTCGGCGGGCACAGTCTCGGCACGATCGTCGCCTGCGAGGAGGCGAAGCTGCCGGCCGATTTCTACATGAAGACCCATCACGGCACGGGCTACTGGTCCACGCGGCGAGCCGACCAGCACAAGGACGTGATCGACAACTACAATGTCGACAACTACTGGGACATCGACCCGGAGAAGACCAGGGAGTTCATGGCGAAGGTCGAGAAGCCCTGGATCGCGTACAAGGTCCTCGCGGCCGGGGCGATCCAGCCCAACGACGGCTTCAAGCACGCGTTCGGCAACGGCGCGGACTTCGCGTGCGTGGGCATGTTCGATTTCCAGGTCCGCGAGGACGTGATCGTCGCCAAGAACGTTCTGACGGGCGATCTCCAGAGGCAGCGGCCCTGGCGGGCGTAGGATGCCGATTGCGCCAAGCGGAAGATAACGCCTTACGGC
>JBDKUU010000542.1:0-2172 GCA_039679525.1 Phycisphaerales bacterium
CTGCGCATCGGGCACGCGGAAGTCGAATCCGTCGGGTTTCGGCTGGGCCGTGTCCCACTTCACCGACCAGTCCCGCCACCAGCGAATCCCCGCGTCGTGCGAGAGACGAAGCAGGAACTCCCACGAGAAGGCGTGATTCATGCCGAAGAGGCTGTCGGGCTCTGTCGAAGGCTCGACGACGGCGCATCGCAGAGTCTGGGCGAGTCCCTCCGCAGGCTGCCACTGAAGCCGAAAGAACCCTCGCCGGCCCGCGAGAACATGATCGTACTCGATCTGCGTGACGTCCTTGGCCGGGACGGACTTCTCCGCGTCCTGCCGCCAGACGACCTGATCGCGATAGTCCGTTAGCGTTAGGACGCCCTTGAGCGCCCGGGCCGCGTCAGTCGCATTCGAGAATCGCAGGCGAAACGCCAAGCCCTTCTGCGGATCGGTGAAGATGTTGCCGATTCGATCGGTCTCCACCCTCGCTTCCATCGGTTCCCGCGGCGCGTAGGCCGAAGGCTCTCTGCCTCGTTCCCATTGAACGGCGTCGACCCAGAGCGTGCCCTCGGGTTTCTGCGCCCGGCGCAGATCGAGCCCGACGAATCCGCAGGCGAAGTCCGCCTCGGCGGCGAAGGCGACCTGGACCCGCGTCCAGTCCTTCCCGACGGAGAACGACTTCTCCACCCGCCGCCCATCGGCCTGCCAGCACACCATTCGTACGGGCATGTCCGACCGGTCCGCCGCGACGTACGCGGAGAACACGTACGACTGCCCGCGTTCGAGGGGGACCCACCCTTCGTGCCCGAGCAGCAGCGTCTTGACCGGCGCCGCCATCGGGTCGTAGTAGTCGAAATAGCAAACCGGCAGCGCGTCCGGCGAGAGGGAGAGGCGCCAACTGTGTCGGCCTTCGAAGGCGTGCTCGCTGTCCCATTGCCCCATCAGGCTGAACACCTGGCCGCCCCAGCCGGGCAGGTCGCCGGCCCAGCAGCCCCAGCCGGACCCGCCGCACTCGAAGCCGCTGTTGGGCAGCGGATTCGTCATGCCGGCCATGGGCAACTGCGGATGCCACTGCCGCCTCTGTTCCTCGGTCGGCTCCAGCGTGACGTCGTCGATGAACAGCGAGCCCGTGCTCGAGAACCAGATCTGCAATCGGCTGTCCGCGGCCTTGAGGTCCTGGCTCGCCTTGAATGAGAACTCGAATAGTTGCCACGCTTGCCCCGGCGCGAAGGAGTCGGCCAGTCCGGCGTTGGCCCACTGCCTGCGATTGACCAGGGCGATCTGCACCGCTCCGGCCGCGAGGTCCTCGGCCCGGGCCCAGAGCTTCAATCGATACCACTGTCCGGCTTGAACGCCCACGTGGTCCAGTTGCGCCAGCATGGCGTGGCTGTCGGGAAAGCCCGGCTCAAACCGCCGGCACTGGAGCCGCCCAACCGGTCCTCGCTGAGGATCGGAGACGATGCGCAGTTCCTGCTCGATCCCCGGTCGGCCATAGGCCGACCAGCCGTCGGGGATTCCGTCCTTGTCGGCGTCCTGCTCGAACGAGCCGTTGAAGATCGACGGCCGCACCTCAGGCTCCGCCCCGGCCGAAACGAGAGACAATACGATGCACGCCGCCCACAACGAAGCTATCATATGCTGATCCAGAATCTCAAAGACGCGTCGCTCGTGAAACGCACCTCGTGAAGCGTTCGAACCTCGCCTGGTCCCTCGCGCTCTGACGCTTCACGAGGCACGCTTCACGCTCCCATTGTAGTCCCAACCCTCGCTCCTCGGCAACCGTTGGCATCTTTCGTCGCAGGGGACAGATTTTTTCTCGCAAAACGGCGAATGGAGTGTACATTCTATACGCGGCTGGTGGTCGTAGGGGCGGGTTTGGGACCCGCCCGGGCAGTATCGTATAGGATTCAGTGATCTCACATGCGTGCATCGATTGATGGTTCGAAGTGCCCCACGTGCAGGAATCACCTTGCGGGAGCGGTGTGTCTGTCGGTCGTCCTGTGCGTCGGCTGGGGATGCAGTCCCGCGAAGTACAAGGCCCAGGCGGACAAGGAAGTCTACAAAATCATCGACGACAAGTGGGACCCGAACTTCGGGGAAAAGGTCAACTACACGGTGCAGGACGTGCCGGCGGGTCCGAACGATGTTCAGCCATCGGGTGCGGCCCGCTCCGGAACCTTGTCGCTGGCCCAG
>JBDKUU010000543.1:0-1648 GCA_039679525.1 Phycisphaerales bacterium
TCGGCCTGCGTCGAATACGTCGCGGCGAATCGCGAGAGCTGCTCCTTCGCCTGTTCTTCCGTCTGGTAGTTTCCGACGCACAGTTGCGGCTCCTCGACGGCCGCCTGCGCCGAACACGACAGCAGCAGCACGATCACAGCCACGGACTTCCCCGCACTTCGCATACCACACCCCTTCCCAACAAGCACAGATCACCAGTTCGCCAACGGCTTGATCTCGGCCGTCTCGACAACTTTCCCATCGCCCCACCGCGGCGAGAGGAGCACCGCGACACACGTATTGCCGCTTGCCTGCCGCAGCTTGACCATGAGCCGCCTGACACCCTCGTTCTTACGCTGCGGCGGCTCCTGCTCGGCCGATTCCATTGTCAAACCACCGTTTTGCGGGCTCAACAGCCGAACGGTCAGTTCCCGCCCATTGAGCTTGAGCACCGCGACCGTCGTCTCCTTGATCTCGATCTCGGCGTCGGTGGTCATACCCCATGCCAATTCGCACGGCGTCTTGATCTCGAACTCATCCTGGACAAGCACGGCCCGCCTGTCCTCGATCATCGTCAGGCCACGGCGGGCGGACGTCGCGAGATCATCGTAGGCATCAGTCAATTCAACCACAACGACCGGCCGCGATCCGTTGATCTCAGCCTTCGCAATGGATGATTTCGCAAGGGGGTCCTGGTCCCGGCCGCCGAGCGTGACCACGTTGTGACTGGCCGAATTGAGCCGATAGTACGACCACCGTTGCCCCCCTCGCCCGCTCGCCCAGTAGCCCGGCAGGTTGTAGTTCTCCGAGCCCAGGTCGCGCGCCCAGCGGACGCCGAGGGCATCCATCTCGAAGTTGCCCAGGTCCAGATGCCCATGATTGACCTGGTTGTAGCCTGCCTTGATGCCGGCGAACAAGGCATTCGGATCGTTCCACGCGCTTCGCAGGGTGACCACCTCGACGGGCCCTCGGAAGTAGGCATCGAGCTGCTTGCGGATCGCCCGGGCCGGCGGCCTCGCGCAATACCACACCAGATGGGCCGCACTGGCGGATCGCTCGGCGATCTGCTCGTGCTCTGAGTAGGCGTAGAGCGGATTGTTGAAGGTGCGGGCCAGCCAGAACATGCAGGGCATCGGCCTGCGCGAACTCCGTTCTCCGACGTCCGCGAAATTCAGGAACAAGCCCGTGGGACCCGTGGTGTAGACGGGGAACGAGCCCGCCTTCCACAGGCCGTCAACCTCAACCAGGCCAAAGGTGCTGCCCAGCGCCGTGTCGAGGGCCGTCAGGCCGTAGGCGGTGTAGTGCGTCGCATAGCTCCAATAACCCGGGCCCTCGCCCCACGCGCCGTCCGGCCCATAGCTCTTGATCGCCAGAGGCAGGGACTTGATCGCGGCGGGGATAATCCGCTCGGCATAGTTCGGATCGGTCTCCGCAATGGCCAGTGCCCCAGCGATCATGCCTCCGTTGCAGACCTGGTTCCAGTTGTGCTCGCTTCGGACCCACCAGCCGTCCTTCGCGTAGATCTCCAGGCCCGGTTTGAGTCCCTTCTCAATCAGGGCGGCCCGGATCAGGTCCCGAGTTGCCGGATCGAGGTAGTCATAGAGCCAATCGTATCCGACCCCCACCGCATGGGACATCTCGGCGGTGTCGAGGAAGTGCGATGGATTCC
>JBDKUU010000544.1:0-3324 GCA_039679525.1 Phycisphaerales bacterium
CCGGGAGAACATGATCGTGGACCCCGTGGAGATTCTGAATCACTGATGGAAGAGTTCGACATCGGATATCCGCATAGCAGCACGCCGAGAGTCCTGAAGAGGGGATTCCGGACCATTCGCAATCGAATGGTGGCCGCCGGTCTGGACGCGGCGTACTACGATGGCCGTCGGGAAGACGGCTACGGCGGCTTCCGCTACGATGGCCGGTGGGGGCAGATCGTCCCGCGGCTCGTCGCACGCCATGGATTGACTTCGAACTCCGCGGTCCTCGACGTCGGCTGCAAAAAGGGTTTCTTCCTGCACGATCTGAAGCAGGCTCTGCCCGGCATCTGCGTCAAGGGCGTCGAGAATCACCCCTATCCGATCGAGAACGCGATGGAGTCGGTGAAGGGCGATCTGGTCCTGGCTCCTTATGAAGAGTTGCCGTTCGCGGACGGGCAGTTCGATTTCGTCATGGCCTACGCCGCCATCTACATGCTCAATTTGCGGGGCGTCATGCAGGCCCTTCGCGAGATTCAGCGGGTGGGCAAAGGCCGCAGCTTCGTGACCCTGGGGGCCTATCGGACCCGCGAGGGTCGCGAGCTTCTGGAGGAATGGACCCTGCTCGGGACGACCATCCTGCACGTGGACGAGTGGATGGAGGTCTTCCGGGAGACGGGCTACACGGGCGACTACGCATTTACGACGGCTGAGTCCTTGAATCTGGTTCGAGGTTGATGGAAGGATCGACGCGATGGGTTTGCTGTACACGAAAATGAAGGTGTTCCACTACAAGGACAAGGTCGATTCGCTGCCCGCGAGCGTCCCGACGATCCTGCCGCCGCTGCACGTGCGCGTCAAGCCGACCAACGTTTGCAGCCACAACTGCTGGTACTGCGCCTATCGCAAGGAGAACATCCAACTGGGCAAGGACATGGCTGCGAAGGACCAGATCCCCCGCGAGAAGATGCTGGAGATCGTGGAGGACTTCGCCGAGATGGGCGTCAAGGCCGTGACTTTCAGCGGCGGGGGCGAGCCCCTGTGCTACCCGCATCTGGCTGAGACTGTCCAGACGCTCGCGGAGAAGGGCATCCGGTTCGCCACGCTGACCAACGGTTCGGGTCTGAAGGGGCGGATCGCGGAGTTGTTCGCGCACAAGGGGACGTGGATTCGCGTCTCCATGGACGGCTGGGACGGCCCGAGTTACGCCAAGTATCGCGGAGTCTCCGAGAAGGAGTTCTCCAAGGTCATGGGCAACCTGGAAGGATTCCGAAAGCTCGGCGGCTCGTGCTACCTGGGCGTGGTGGTCATCGTGGATCAGGACAACGCGTCCCACGTGTACGAGACGGTCGGCAGGATCAAGGCCGCCGGCGCCGACAGCGTCAAGGTCTCGCCGTGCATCGTGAGCAACGACGGCGCCGAGTGCAACGCCTACCACAAGCCGTACTTCGCGTCGGTGGGCGAGCAGGTCGAGCGGGCTGTCGCAGACTTCGCGGGCGAGCGGTTCGAGGTCTTCAACGGCTACGGCGAACAACTGACCACGTTCCGCAAGTCCTACGGCTGGTGTCCCTATATCCAGATCAATCCGGTCATCGGCGCGGACCTGAACGTCTATTCGTGCCACGACAAGGCCTACAACCTGGACGAGGGCCTGATCTGTTCGATCCGCGACAGGCGGTTCCGCGACGCCTGGCTTGGGGACAAGTCGCAGTTCTTCCGGATCGACCCGCGGAAGCACTGCTGCCACCACTGTGTGGTGAACGACAAGAACAAGATGATCCTGGAGTACCTGGACACGGACCCGGATCACGTGATGTTCGTCTAAAAGGAGTTCTGCAAAAAATGGAAGATAAGGCCTATATTCTTCAAGGAAATCTCATTCTTTGATTTCCTTGAAGAATTGGGCGCTTGGTCATCGAGTCAATCGATAGTCTTTGGGGAGGAAGAATCGAAGAAAGAGATTCTTCCTCCCCAAAGTAGGCCTGATCTTCCATTTTTTGCAGAACGTAGTGAAAGGACATCGATGTTTTCGCTGCAGGGCAAGAGGATTCTCATCACCGGGGCCTCCCGAGGGCTGGGGTCCGTCTGCGCCCGGGCGTTCACGGAGCAGGGGGCCCGGCTCGTGCTGATGGCCCGTTCGAAAGAGGCCCTGGAACAGGTGCGGGCCTCGTGCAGCCGGTCGACGGATCACCTTGCTGTTGCCGTCGATCTGACGGACGCCGCAGCGACGGAAAGGGCGGTGCACGAAACCGCGGCTTTTCTGGGCCAGATCGACGTGGTGCTTCACGTGGCCGGCGGCGGACTTGGACTCCGCGAGCCGCTCGTTTCTTCGGGCGACATGCTGAAGCTCTTTTCTCTCAACGTGGCTGCGGCGGCTGAGATCAATCGCCTTGTGGCGCCGGCCATGATGGAGAGGGGCAAGGGCAATCTCGTGCACGTGGGCTCGGTCGCATCCACCGAAGCTGTCGCTTCGGTGGGCTACAACACGGTGAAAGCCGGCTTGGCCGCCTATGTGAGAAGCCTCGGGAATCATCTTGCTGCCCACGGCGTCGTGGTCACCGGGATTCTGCCCGGCGGCTTCAATGCCCCCGGCAACTCCTGGCAGCGGCTCAAGGCCAACAAGCCCGAGGTGGTGGATCGGTTCATCGCCGAGCGGCTGCCCCGGGGCCGGCTGGCCGAGGCGGAAGAACTCGTGCCCCTGATCGCTTTTCTCTGTTCGGATGCGGCCGGCATGATGGGCGGGTGCCTGGTGCCCATCGACGCCGGAGAAGGAAAGACCTACGCGGTGGCGTGACGATGACTGAGAAGCAGAACATCACGAATGAAAACAAAGCCTTGAAGGCGTACGCCGCTTCGCTGCGGGAGCGGTTCGGCCCCGGCAAGCGGCTGCTCCTGGTTCAGGCGCCGCAATTTCTCTTCGAAACGATCAATCCCGAGGTGATCCGCAGCCGCGGCTATTACGCCTATCAGCCGACGGGGCTTCAGCGACTGGCGGAGTCACTGTCGGAGCGGGACATCGAAGTCAAGATCCTCGACCTGAACCTTCACATCCTCCGGCGAATCGCCGAGCAAGGCCGATTCGATCCGGAGAGGTGGCTCGACGCCCTGGATGAGCAGCTCGACACGTTCCAGCCGAACATGGTCGGCGTGACATGCCTGACCGTGTATACGGACCTTTTTGCGACGAATCATCCGCTGACCTCGATCCTGCGTCACCTGGCGGGCCGGGGCGAGCAGATGGTCGTCATTGGCGGGCCGACCGCGACGAACGAAATGGATCGGTATCTCCAGGAGGGCCTGTGCCACTTCGCCATCGAAGGGGAAGGCGAAGACCGACTCAGCTAC
>JBDKUU010000545.1:0-12363 GCA_039679525.1 Phycisphaerales bacterium
CCGCTCTTCCAGGGTCAGATAAGGCTCCTCGGTGGGCAGGACCGCCCCGGCGCCTTCGAGCACCTTCACCTTGCACAGGCCGCACGTGCCCCGGCCGCCGCACGCGCTGGGGATGAAGATCTTCTCCGCCGTCAGCATCGACAGCAGGTTCTTGCCCCCCTGCACCGTGAGGTCCCGTTCATCGTTGATGCTGATCCGGCATTCGCCGTAATTGGCGATAAAGCGTTCGGCGATCACCAAAACCGACGCCAGCGCCGCCGCGATGAAGCTCACGATCAAGACCGAAATGAGTATCGAGCCGACCATCGATCCCCCGCAAATCTCGTACGCATCACCGCCCCTGGAGCACCCCTGCGAATCCGATGAAGCCCAACGCCATCAAGCCGGCAAGAATCAGCGTGATCCCGGGGCCCTGAAGCCCCCGCGGAATCCGGTCGTTGGCCAGCTTCTGGCGAATGCCGGCCATGGCCATGATCGCCAGGAACCACCCGATGCCGCTGCCGAACGCGTAGCCGATCGTGACGATGAAGCTGTAGTCTCGAATCACCATGAACAAGGCCGCGCCGAAGATCGCGCAGTTGACAGTGATCAGGGGCAGGAACACGCCCAGCTCCTGATACAGGAACGGCGAGTACCGCTCCACCGCCATCTCCACGAACTGCACGAAGGCCGCGATGATGATGATGAACAGGATGAACCGGAAGAACTCCAGGTGCAATGGAACGAGGACGAAGTGGTACGCCAGCCAGTTCAGCAGCGTGGTGGACGTCAGGACAAAGATGACGGCGATCCCCAGGCCGAACGCCGCCTTGATCTCCCGCGAGACCCCGATGAACGGGCACAAGCCCAGAAAGTACGCCAGCAGAATGTTCTGCGTGAAGATGGCCGCGACAAACACGACGAAGGCCTCTCCGATCTCTCCGCTGATGTTCATTTCGCCGCCCCCTCCCGCCTCTGCTGAAGCCATCGAAAGAACCAGACCACGATGCCCAACATGAAGAACGCCCCCGGCGGAGTCACCATGATGATCCATTTGTCCCAGCCGGGACCCGCGAAGAACGGCGCCGGCCGGCCCAGGAACGTCCCCAGGCCCAGGAGCTCGCGAGGCACCGCGATGATCAGCAGAATGAACGTGTACCCCAGCGAGTTGAACAGCCCATCGAGAAACGCCCTGCCCGGCGGCTGGTTGTTGCCGTAGGCCTCGCATCGGCCCATCACGATGCAGTTGGTGATGATCAGGCCGACGTAGGGCCCGAGGTTCGCCCGCATCGACGGCCAGTAGGCCCCCAGCACGACATCGATGATGATCACGTAGAACGCGATGATCAGCGTCTCGACCATCATGCGGATGTTCCGCGGCGTGACATTGCGCAGGATCGAAACCGTCGCCGAACTGAACGACAGCGCGAACACCAGCCCCACGCACATCACGACCGTGTTGAGCACGAGATTGGTCACGGCCAGCGTGCTGCAAATGCCGAGGACCTGGCGGAAGATGGGATTGTCCCGCCATAGTCCCTGGATCGCGATGTCACGCGCCTGCGGCTGGCCGGCCGGACTCATAGTGAGCCTCCCTCGCCGATCCTGGCCCGCCATTGCCGAACGGCCTGATTGACCATGTTCTCGACCCTCACGCTCGTCTGCGTCGCTCCCGTGATCGCGTAGACGTCATTCTCGCCCAGCGTCGCGCCCGGCCGGCGCATGCCGAGGGGCCTTTCATCGCTCGCGAGCACTTTGCCTTCGAACTGATCGCGAAACGCGGGCTTGACGATCTCCGCTCCCAGCCCCGGCGTCTCGCTCTGCTCGTAGAACGCGATCCCCGTCACGGTCTTCCTGTCGGCCGCGATCCCGATCATGCCGCGAATCGTCGCCCAAAAACCCTGCCCCTCGAACGGCAGCGCGTAGGCCACGATCTGTCCGTCCTTCCTCAGCGTGTACGCGCCGCCCGATGCCTCGTCCGGCGGACTGACCTGTTCCGTGAATTGCCGATGAATCTCCGGCCCACTCAGAGTCTCCTGTGCACGCGCTCCGCCTCCCTCTGCGGGCATCACCTGGAGCACCGCCGCTTCCAGGGCCAGTCGCGAGTTCGCCTCGACGCGTTCCCGCGTCAAGGACGAGACCCCGATCACGACCGAACTGAACGCCGCCGTGACGACGAACATGTAAACGACGGGATAGGCCCCGGTCTGACGCATCAGGCGACCTCCGCTCTGGAAAGCTCGAAATCCGAAATTCGAAATCCGAAACAAGCACGAATGACCGAATACCCAATTTCAAAACGAAGCAGCCGAACGACGCCGGCGTTTTGAGCATTTGCGATTCGAGCCTTTGGATTTGTTTCGGATTTCGAATTTCGAATTTCGGATTTCATGCAGGCGACTCCTTCTCTTGGCGCCTCTGAGCGGCCGCCGCGGCGTGAGCTTTCACTCCGTAGTCGATGATCGGCGCGAACATGTTGCCGATCAGGATGGAGAACATCAGGCCGCCGTTGAAAATCGAGAAGTTGCGGATCACCACGCTGCACACGGCGATCAGGGCCGCATAAATCCCCCGGCCAAGCTCGGTCTTCGGGGCGCTGACCGGATCGGTCGCCATGAAGAACGCGCCGAACAGCCACCCGCCGCCCAGCAACGCCGTGACGCCCGACGGCACCGGCTCGACGCCAGCCCAGTTGAGGATCTGGCTCAACAGGACATAGGTCCCGATGATCGTGACGATGATCGTCCGGTTGGCCGTCTTGGAATAGAACAAGTACAGGCCGCCGATCAGGATCAGCAGAACGCTGGTGACTCCCATCGTTCCGCTGACTCGCCCGAGGAAGAGCTGCCTCCAGAACGAATTCCGATCGACGCGAACCGTCTGCTCCTCAGGAATATCGAACGGGGCCTTGCCCACAATTGCGCCGCCGGGAGCTTCCTGCGAGCCGCGAGTCGAAACCAGAACCAGTTGGCCGGATTTGAGATACGCCATCGGCGTAGCCCCCGTGACGGCCCGCGGCACGGCCGGAGGCGCCAGCGTGGGCACGTCCCTGGGCGCAGGCCGGGGCACTTCTTCGTTCTTTCCTTCTTCCCTTCCTACGTTCTCACCTTCCTGCGGTACAGCGGTGCTCCACTGCCGCAGAGCCCCCCACGTCCCCTCGGCCGGAGGCGACCATACAGCCGTCATCGCGACGGGAAAGCAGACGTAGACAAAGCATCGGCCGGCCATGGCCGGGTTGAAGAAGTTCCGCCCGAAGCCGCCGAAGATCTCTTTGGTGAACATCACCGCGAAGATCGCGCCGATCGCCAGCACGTGCCAGGGGACCGTCGGCGGCATGATCAAAGCCAGGATCGTGGTCGTGACGAAGACCGACTCCGTGACTGGCTCGCCCCGCAGGCGGGTGAAGACGTACTCAACGAGAAAGCCCACCACCGCGGACCAGAAGACCAGGACCAGGCTGCGCCACCCGAAGAAGTAGACCGCCCCCGCCACGCACGGCAGCAACGCCAGTAGGACGCGGCGCATCAGCATTTGCTTGAGCAATAGGCGTTTCGGTCTCTTCTGCGCAGCCATATGCCCAAGGAATTTAGGGATGCACCGAGCCCCCCGCAATGAGCAAATCCCTCACGACGGCCGACGTCCACGGCGGTCGCGTTCCCCGAACGAGCACGTCCGTCTTATTGCTGCTTCACGCCTTCCGGATAGAGGAATGCCAGGATCTCCTTGAGAAGGGCCTGCCGCTGCGATGCGTCTTTGACGTCAGCCAGATAGAAGCCGAGCACGGCGGCCCGGAAGGGAGCCCCGGTGGTTGGGTGATTTCGCTCGATCTTGGCTCCGATCGTCGCCTGCGAGTCCGCGAGGACGCACAGAGGCGAGACTCCGTCGCCGCCGGTGAACGTGCGAATGGCTTGGCCCTTGCGCTGGGTCTCGATCTCGAACACGGGCTCCTCGCGATCGGCCAGATGGAACTTGTACGATCGATCCCATCTCTGTCCGTACGTCAGTCCGAGCACGTCGCGGTACAGAGGCAGATCCCAGGACCGCCCAAGAACATCCGGCGTGGTCAGCAGCAGCCGCCCGCCCTTGCCCAGGTAGTCGCTCAGCGTGCGGGTGTCCGGACCCTGAAGCGTGGGCAGCCTCGGCCGCCGCTCGGAGAGGTAGGCATAAGGGTCGCCGCCGCCCGAAGGAGTCCCGCTGGTGTTGTCCACCAGGACGAGCTTGGGATTCCATTGAGCGATCAAGCCGGCCCAGTCCCGGCCGTAAGGACGCGGATCGGGCGCCACCGTGAACGTGCATCCCAGCGTCTTGAGGGGTTCGGCCCACGGCGTCGTCGTGTCGAGCTTGCACACGGCCCGTCGAAATTCCTCCGGCGTCACGATCGCGCCCAGCCGCTCCCGCTCCGCTCGCGTCAAATGGCCAAGACCCGCCAGAAGAACCGGCTCGGGCGATTCGACCGCCTTGAACGGGAACTTCGCGCACAACTGAGCCCAGGGAGAATCCTGCGAGAACCGCAGCCGTCCATACTCCGGATCGAAACCCAGATACGCCGGGAAGTAGATCGAGAGGCCGTGGCTGCGGCAGTTGCTGACCATGTGCCCTTCCGCCAGGACCACGCCGTCCTCGGGGAAATCCGTCGCGATGAACTGGTTCTTGAAGTCCTTGGCCGTGCGCTTGGTCTGCTCGTCGTCGAAGCGGTAGTTGATCTCCGTGACCTGAACCTGCTTGTCGGTGTTCGGGTCGGTCAGCATCGCGGGGAATTCGATCCTCGCGACGTAGTTGCCCCGTTCGTCGGGACCGGCCAGCGGCGTCTTGGCGTATCGTCCTTCGTGAACGTACGGCGCCAGCGAGTTCGGCGGGCACAGCCAGCCGTTGAATCCCCAGATCACGCTGCCTGCGGAGCGACGCGTGATGACGACCTCGTTGACGAGCTTGTAGCGGTCCTGCGGATAGCCGATCAGATCGAGCACCGCCTGGATCGCGGTCTTGAGCTCTTCGTCCTTCTTCTCCCGCTCGGCCAGCTTGGTGAAGAAATCGTCGATGTCCACGAGCCGGCCGAACCGCCGCACATCGCACATGAGCTGCTCGGTGACCTCGCCCATCAAAGCCGGGCGGGCCAGCAGCAGCTCGGCTACGTGGTGCACGGCCGTGCGCAGATCCTCCATCCGCGACAGGCGAATCGCCGACTTGGTCTCGGAGAAGCTGGAGTCGTCGCCGTCGACCTGGGACCCCTTCGGTGCATACGACCGGACGTAGCTGTCGACCATCGCCTTGGCGAAGCAGTCGGCCGGCGCGGAGGGGTACATCGTCAGCCACTTGAGGTAGTCGTCGTACGGCATGCCGTCGTCCGGCTCGACCTCCTGCGAGGCAACGAGGTAATCCACCGTGTCCTTGAGCTCGTAACCCACTTCCAGCGTGGCCATCAGGCAGGCGTCGAAGTCGAGCACGTCGATGTGCCGGCCCTCGCCGAGCGAGGCGCAGATCTGCTCCATCGCGGTCCGCAGGTCGGGCAGGTCCATGCGGTGCTCGGTATTATCGTCGTATGAAACGCCGGCCCAGCCCGCCCCATGGTTCCAGATCACCAGGGCATAGCGCTCCGCCGGGTAGCGTTCGATCGCCCACTTGGCGAACTCGACAAGCGATTCCGGACGGCCCGCATCCGTCTGAGAGCTGCGGTCCTTCAGCACCGAGCGGACGAGCACGTCGTCGTCGTCCTGCAGCACGTAGTAGCGGCAGATCCCGGGCCCATTCTCAAGGCCGTAATAGAACACCGGGTGATGCTCCGCCAGCGGATTCGCAAAATACTCGTCGCTGACCGGCGGCGACTTGAGCGTCGAATGGTACCGGGCCAGCTCGACCACGACGTTGACCTCGCGCGTGGACCCGATCTTCTCCATCTCGTTGAGGTCGTCGATGCCGGCAGCTTCGAGATTGTTGGCGGCGTTGAGGAAGACCATCACCGTCCACTTTTTCTGCTTCGGCGTGTGGCCGGCGGTGCACAGGGTCTGCAAGGGTTCGAGCAGATGGCGAGGGACTTCCCGAAT
Organism: Phycisphaerales bacterium; assembly: GCA_039679525.1. GTDB lineage: Bacteria > Planctomycetota > Phycisphaerae > Sedimentisphaerales > Anaerobacaceae > PLanc-01. The sequence goes on from JBDKUU010000545.1 coordinate 6,021, forward strand.
CAGCCGCAACTCCTCAGGGCCCTGGAACCCGTTCTTCTCGGCGTACTTGCGGATCGCCTCCGCCGTCTCCTGATCCATCGAAGGCAGCGTGAGCAACTCGTCCACGCCGGCCTGGTTGAGATCCACCATCGGATACTCCGGCGCCGGCGGAACCGCCATGAACTCAAACACGATGGGCCCGGAAGCCGGGTCGAACCACCACGCGGGGATCTCCGACGGCTTCTTGTCCTTCCACACGACTTTGGCCAATTCCGAAATGGAGTGCCCCGCCGTGCCCTGGACGGCCGCCGTAGCCGCCATCAGCCGCTCGGACAGGTCCTTCGCGAAATCGTCCTTGCCGATCAGCTCCTTGCGCCGGGCGTAGCGAAAGTTCATATCGACCATGCCCATCAGCGGCGCATACGCGGCGTTGTCCGGGTACTTCCTGTCCGCGACGAATTCGAGCACGTCCTCCACGCCCTGGAACTTGTTCTTTCGCAACTGGGCCAGCAGCCGCCGCTCGCAGTTCTTGGCCTTCTCCGCCAGGTGGTAATCGAGCCGCTTGAAACTCGCGTCGTCCTCGATGAGCCGCTTGGCCGCGGCGCCCGACTCGGACGCCAGTGCGTCGACGACGCTCGTTCTTGCGCTCTCCTCATCCTTGAGGTAGTGGAGCAGCAGCCGCCTCTGGAACACCTTGCCCAGCAGTTGCAGCTCCTCCTTGATCTTCACCTGGTCCTTGTCTTTGTCCTTGACCTTGTCGTTCGGGTCCGCGGCCTTCGCGACCGGCGGCTCCTGCGGTGCCGGCTCCTGAGCGGCGGCCGCCGCGAGTCCCAGGTTCATGGACGTCAACCACACGATCGCGAGCACGGAGCGTACCGTCATGTCGGGCCTTCCTGTCAATGGGGGAAGAGAAGTCGGAGCAATTCCTCCCGCTGGGAGAAATCGGGGACGAGCACGTGGGCGCCGGCCTTGATCAGGCGGGTGCGTTTGTCGAGGTTCAGGCCGTAGCGGCGGACCTCGTCCGAGGCGATGCCGATGGCCAGGCCGCCGCGTTTGCGCGATTCGCGCAGTTCGACCGGGCCGTCGCCAAAGACGGCCAGCTCCGGCCCGCGGAGGTTGTTCTCCCGCAGAATCCGGTCGAGAACCATTTTCTTGGAGCAACTGTCGATGTCGCCGACCGCGCCATAGATGCCGCCGTTGAAGAGCTTGGCGTGTCCGAGGGCTTCGGCCTCCGCGACCACGTCGTCGTGATCCGTGCCGCTGGCCAGATAGAGCGTGACGCCGCGATCGCGCAGGGCCTGGAGAAATTCGACCGCGCCCTTGACCGTGAAGTCGGTGACGTCGAGCTGGCCGCTCTTGAACTTGGCGACCCGCCGGCTGACCATCTCCATCAGGGCGTCGTTGTAGATCCGCTTGTAGCCGAAACGGTCGAGCACCTTCTCGGCAGGCACGACGCCAAACTCGCGAACCATCCCGACAAGGCCCTCCATCTGAACGATGGTCTGGATGCCCGTCGACTTGTCGATGAAATCGAGCACCCGCTCCCGGACCTTGCGATAGAGCGTCTCGTCCGCGGTCTCATAGCGGTCGCCGAGGATGGCCTTGATCATGACCGGGGCCATGATCGCCTCCCAGCCCTGGCGCAGCGTGCTGATCGTGCCGTCGTTGTCGAAGACGGCGTGGCGGATAGAAGGCTGGAGGCTGGAGGCCGCAGGCTGTAGTGGCGAGGCCTTGGACGTTTGTCCGCTCCGGCCTCCAGCCTCCAGCCTCCAGCCTGCCTCGCAGATCTCGATCTCGGTGTCCGGCTGGTACTTCGCCTTTCGCGGGCTCTCGGCCAGCTCCGGCTGATAGATGAAGTCGGGGTCCTTGGCCACAGTGAGAATCTCTTCGCCGTTAGCCGTGCCGGTCTGGAAGAGCTTCTGGACCGTGACCGCGGCGGCGAAATTGGCGAACTCGGCCGCCTCCGTCGGCGGCACTCCCGCCCCCAGGCACAGGGCCAGCGCGCTGGTCACCGTGTCCCCCGCGCCGACCGGGTCGAGCTTCTTGAGCAGTTGAATGCCGGGGATCTCGTGAACGCCCTGCCCGTCGATCGCGAGCATGCCCTTTGCGCCGCGGGTCAGGAAGACGGGCTTGTTGAACCAGCCGAAGAGGTTCTGCGCGTACCGCTTCACGTCGTCGAGCGACGGATTTTCGTCGTGGGCGACCTGCACGCCGTTGAGCCGGGCCGCCTCGCGATCGTTGATCTTGCGGATGATGTGCTTGAATCGATCGCCGAAGTGACGCGAATCCAGCAGGATGGGCTTGTTCGGGCAGTCGGCGAAGAGCTCGTTCGCCTGCTCGATGAACGACTCGTTCGTGATGCTGCCAGGCACCTGCTGATTGACGATCATCGCGTCGGCGGTCTTGAGCGCGTCGCGAATGCCTTCGAGCAGCGCCGCGTCGGTCGCAGCGCTTCGCTTGTTGAAGAACCCGAAATCGACGCGGGGCTCCTCCCGCTCGTCGAGGTACGGCTTGCCGAAAGCGACGGTGTCGTAATTCTCCTTCTGGACCACGAGCCGCTTCGTGTCGACGCCCAGCTCTTCGAACTGTCGCCGAAGCTCCCGGCCGAAGATGTCGTCGCCGCTCACGCCCACGACCTGGATGGACTTGGGTTTCAGCGCCGCCAGGTTCGCGACGACGTTCGACGCCCCGCCGAGCGAGTAATAGTGCCGGCGGACCGCCCTCGCCTGGAGCCCCGTCTCCTCGGAGACCTCGGACCCCTTGGGGTCCAGCATCCAGTACGCGTCGATGCAGAAGTCGCCGTAGACGGCCACGCAGGTCTTCTCGATCCTGCACAGAATCTCTTTGATACGCTGTTGGTCCATGTTCCTCTCGTCAAAATTCGAAATTCGAAGCTCGAAATCCGAAACAAGCACGAATGATCAAAATCCAAATTTCAAAACGAATCAGCCGAGCGGCGACAGCGTTTCGGTCATTGAGATTTCGGTCATTTGAATTTGTTTCGAATTTCGAAATTCGGATTTCGGATTTTCGTCTATAGGCCCTTGATAATCTCTCTGTATAGAAGCGGCACTGTCTGCTTTTGATCGCCCTGGATGTAGAGTCCCCTGCCGCCGAAGGCCTCGGGGATACGGGTGAGGACGCTTTTCTGGTCGCGGAAATAGTAACCTTGAGCCGCCTCGTCGGTCATCTGCCGGGCTTTGTGCTCGCGCAGGTCGAAGTCCGCCGTGAGAATGCCCTGCGGCACGCTGCCCACGTTGGCGGCCATGGACACAGCCTTGAGCAGAACCTCCGGACCCGTGACCGCACTGCCGATGTTCAGAACGACGCCGCCCTTCGTGAGTTTGCAGATCTCGTTCGTGTAGAGGAGAAAATCCCGGCCCGAACAGCCGCCCTTGGCCTGGCCGTCGAAGCTCGGATGCTGGTCGATCACGTCGACGCCGACGCCCACGTGGACCGTAAATGGAACGCCCTTGCGATAGCAGGCCGCCAGAACGCTGACCTCGGGATGCGCGAACTGCGTCGGCGAGCCGGGCTTGGCGGCCAGCTTCAGAACCTGCTTGCGAAAGGACTCGTCGCAGATCACGCGGCCGAGCGTCTCGCCGTAACCGAGCTTCTGCTGGTTGCCGACGGACAGGGCCATGTTGATGTAGGCGAACTCGTACGCCATGCCGAACAGGCCCTTGTCCAACGCGGCCGGGACGTTTTCGCTCGTCTCGCCGACCAGGGCCAGCTCGAAATCGTGGATGCTCGTGGCGCCGTTGCCTGCGACGAGCGTCAGGCAGTCCCGTTCGACCAGATCGACAAGCAGCGGGCCCATCCCATTCTTGATCAGGTGCGCCCCGGTGAACAGGATCACAGGCTTGCCTTCCCGCCGGGCGGCGACGATCGCCTCGGCGACAGCTTGAACGTCCCGCCGAACCTCCTGCGAGACATCGAACTCCTTTTCACTCACGTGCTTGGGCAAGACCAGATCGCCCAGCTTGACCTTGTTGCCTCGCGTCGCCAGCGGATACGTCTTGACCCGCCCGGCGTCGAACGCCTTGTATCTACCCTCGTATTCCATCCTTACCGCGATACTCCAGAAAAAAAGAGGAAACAAAAAAAAACGCGGACAACGGATCAATGATCCATCATCCATAATCCATTATCAATCCGCCAACAGCCTTTCGAGCCGCTTGATGCACTCGACCAGGCAGCGAATCGTGTGATAGTTCACCTTCCACGAGTGGCTCATGTGCGTCCAGTGGACGGGCTTGCCCTCGCGGCTCAGCAGCGGCCACCACTCGCCGACCGGGTGATTGATCATCTTGTCGAAAACGAACCGGTGCACGTTCACGTACGCCGGCCAGTAGGGCTTCATTCCAAACCGCAGGCAGCCTTCCAGCATGCCGATCATGACCTCGGCCTGCTGCCAGAACTCCTTCTCCATGTCGTAGACGCCGCCGGCGTGCGGGCCTTCGGTGTAGACGCCGCCGTACTCGGGGTCGATGCCGTTCTTCATGCCGTGATCCATCGCCTTCTTGATCACCTTCTTGTAGTCGTCCCAGCCCGTGCCCAGCACGTCCACGGCGTGGGCCAGCAGCCAGGCGAACTCGACGTTGTGCCCGGCGGAGGTGTTGTCCTCGGCGTTGGCCTTCTGGCCCCCCTCGGTGAACCGGTCCCAGCCCCAGATGACATCGAACTTGATCTGCGGCGCGACCTTCCAGTCGACCCAGAATTGCGGAATGCCCGTCGCGTACCGCTTGTGCAGAATCCTCTTGAGCAGGATGTCGATGTCCTCCAGCAGCGTCCGCCGATGGATCTGCTGCTTCGTGCACTCGTACATGCTCGTGAAGGCTTCCATCAGGTGCATGTGGACGTCGAGCGTCTTGCGATCGCCGCCCTTGGGGCCGGGGCCGCACAGGGTCCAGTCGCGTTCGAACATCTCCCAGTAACCGCCGTGGCTCGTCTCGGCCGCGTACTTCTTCACGAGGTCGAAGACCTTCTCGGCATACTCCTGCCCGCGCGGGTCGCCGGTGGCCATGGTGTACTCGGCCAGTCCGTACATGGCGAAGCTCAGGCCGTAGAGGATCTTCTTGTCGATGACGATCTCGCCCTTGCGGTTGGCCATCCAGTAGAAGCCGCCGTACTTCTCGTCCCAGAGCCGGTTCAGGACGAAATCCACGCCGTGCTTTGCGAACTCGGCGCATCGGCCGTTGCCGTAGCCGGCCCGATGGGCCGCCGACATCGAGTAAATGAACCGCATCTGGCCGAGCATCGATTTCTCGTCGGTGCCGGAGTCGTTGCCGTCCTTGTCGAAATGCGTGATGAAGCCGCCGTACTTGTCGTCTTTGGCTCGATCCATCCAAAACGGCAGCAGCTCCGTGGTCAGATGATGCCTGCATTCGTCCAGACACGTCGAAATCTGATTCTTATCCACGGCCATTCCGTAGTCCTCCTATTCTCCAGGGCAACCACAGGGCGGACGCCCGCCCACAAACCGGTCATCATACCGCACCCGGCCGAACGTGCAAGTCCGCACCGAGCGGGAAATGACGGCGACGGCAACCCCCCAATGGAGTACAATGCCGGAACATGATGATGCTCATAACCACAATCCGACCTTGTCTGTTGAACATCCGATGGGTTCTTATCCTGGCCGCGGGTCTGCTCGCCGCCGGGTGCGGCTCGAATCCGGGCGGCGGCGCCTTAACGCCTGCACAAGAGGCAAGATCCGCCGTGCCGCAAAGGCAGAAAGAGGCCGTGGGGGCCCCGCCGGCGCTGGTCTTCATCGTGTTCGTCCGGACGCCTCAGGACGTGGCCGATCGAATGCTGAAGATGGCGCACGTCACCAAAGACGACGTGGTTTGCGACCTGGGCTGCGGAGACGGGCTAATCCTCGTCACGGCGGCCAAGCGATACGGCTGCCGCGCCATCGGATACGACCTGGACCCCCTTCGAGTCGAGGAGGCCCGGGAGAATGCCGAACGCCAGGGCGTCTCGCATCTAGTCACCGTTGAAAAGAAAGACGTCCTGTCTGTCGATCTGAAAGGCGTGAGCGTCGTCACGCTCTACATGGGCACGGAGATCAACGCCCGGCTGATTCCGCAACTGAGCCGGCTGGCGCCCGGGGCCCGGATCGTCTCGCACGACTTCCCGATCGCCGACATCCCGCCGGACAAGGCCGAGATCATGACCTCGCGAGAGGACCATCGCCGACACAGAGTCCTTCTCTGGCGATGCCCTCTTCAGAAGAACGCGAAGTAGCGCATCTGCCTGGAGAAAAAGTCCGACCCCGGAGGACCTGCCTTGGGAATTCGCAGGGTCCGCCGGGGCCGAGTTGGAGAATCGGGTTCTCGCGGCCTGCGGATCTGCAGGCCGC
>JBDKUU010000546.1:0-8107 GCA_039679525.1 Phycisphaerales bacterium
GCGGCCCATCCGCGGACCCGACTGATTCTCTCGACCCACGACTTCGCGGGCCGATTCCCCGATCTTCGCGGGCTCTTTCGAGAGATCGCGCGGGCTTGCCCCGGTGCGATTCCGAAGCTGGTCTATACGGCCAGGCACATCAACGATTGTTTCGAGGCGTTCGATCTGCTTCACGAAACCCGGGGGGACCGGATCGTCCTGTGCATGGGCGAGGCGGGGCTGATCAGCCGGGTGCTCGCGAAGAAGCTCGGGGCATTCGTGACCTTCGCGAGTCTCGACAAGCAGGCCGCGACCGCGCCGGGGCAGTTGACTGTCGACGCGTTCAAGAGGCTCTACCGTTACGATGCGATCGACGCGGGGACGGAGCTTTTTGGCGTGATCGCGGACCCGGTCGGCCATTCGCTCAGCCCGGCGATTCACAACGCGTCCTTTGCCGACAAAAGCATGAACAGGCTCTATCTCCCGCTGCTGGTGCAGGGCGGTCAGGCGGAGTTCGATGCATTCCTCGACAACGTCCTGGCCCGGCCGTGGCTGGACTTCCGCGGCTTCAGCGTGACGATCCCGCACAAGCACAGCGCCTTGGAGTACGTGCGCCGCAAAGGCGGCTTCATCGAGCCCCTCGCGGAGAAGATCGGCGCGACGAACACGCTCTTGATCGAGCGACGAGCGACGAGCCACGAGCCACGCCTCCAAGCGTACAACACGGACTACGCCGGGGCTCTCGACGCGATCACGCAAGGCATGGGCATCGAGCGCCGGGACCTTCGCGGCGTGTCGGTCGCGGTGGTCGGCGCGGGCGGCGTTTCGCGGGCCATCGTGGCGGGTCTGACCGACGCGGGCGCGAAGGTGACGATCTACAACCGTACGCTGGAAAGAGCCCAGGAACTCGCCGCGGACTTCGGCTGCAAAGCGGCCGGCCTGGACGACTTATCGCGACTCGACGCCAGGCTCCTGGTGAACTGCACGAGCATCGGCATGCACCCGAAGGTGGACGCTGCGCCGGTCCCGGCCGATCTCATCAAGCCTGGCATGGCGGTCTTCGACACGGTCTACAACCCCGCCGAGACGCTCCTGCTCAAGCAGGCGAGAGAGAAGGGCGCCAAGACGATCGACGGCGTCGCCATGTTCGTCAACCAGGCCGCCGCCCAGTTCCGCCTCTTCACCGACCAACAAGTCAATGCGGACACAATGCGCGTTGTGATAACACGGCATCTTGCTCACTGACTCTGGAGAGAGATACTGAGGGAGGCTTTATGAGTAAGAAGATGATGGTCACGAGGCAGAACCTGTTGACGTACGCGGCGATGTACGACTCACGCTATCGGGGCGTGGATAGCGAGATCGAGGACGGGATGAAATGCCGGCTTGCGAGGCAGCACTATCTCCGCAGGGGGGACCTGGTATCGATCGGGCGATGGAAATCGCCGAGACCATCGCGATACTATTTGGAGAATGGTGATTCGCGTACGAGACAAGTGACGCAGATGTCCTTCGGAAATCCGGACGAAAGGCAGAGGATCGAGTCGCTGCTCGGTTCAAAGGGTGGTCTGAGGGGAGTGGGGTACCCCGTCGCTTCCGCTATTCTGCACTTCGCGTTTCCGAATACGTACCCGATTATGGATTTCCGGGTCATAGAATCCCTCGGTTGGGATGTGCCTTCGTCTTACACATTCGATTTCTGGCAGAAGTACTGTACAGAAGTGCGGAAGGTCGCAAGAGAACACGATCTGGCGATTAGTACAGTCGAGAAAGCACTCTGGATGTACAGCAAGGAAAAGTCAAAGAAGTGTCCGTGTGGAGACTCCTCCAAATAGCTCGAGCCGGCTTGCGATGATTCCGTTTCTCCTCCGGACGCGGTGCCGGATTCGTATCGGTGCGACTGGGCGTAAGGCTGGCTTTGAACCCATTGCTGTTGCATGATGCAACACTTCGGAGCTATACTGACAGCAAAGGCATCTTCTCGGTTCTGCGTCTTGGATCGGTGCATGTATGGGAATCTCGATTCGCAAAGAAGAGTTGCAGGCGTTCTGCCAGCGGCATCGAATTCGTCGTTTGGCGCTGTTCGGGTCGGTGTTGCGGGAGGATTTCCGATCTGATAGCGATATCGACGTTCTCGTGGACTTCGAGGAAGGGGCAGAGCCAGGGTTGTTCGAACTTGTCGGGATGCAGGATGAATTGTCGCGGGTCCTGGGTCGGCAGGTTGATCTCGTTGAACGCAAGGCCGTAGAACGCAGCGAGAACTACATACGGCGCCGGCATATCCTCAGTACGGCGGAGACCGTCTATGTGGCGGGATGACGCCTACATCCTCGATATGTTGCTGGCAGCCCGAAAGGTGCTCGAATTCACAAAGGGAGTCGACTGGCATCGCTTCGAGCACGATGATCTCGTTCAGAATGCCGTGATGCGTCATTTCCAGATCATCGGCGAAGCGGCGAGCAGAGTTTCTCCTGGATACAAGGGCGATCATCCGGAGATACCGTGGAAAGAAATCGTAGACATGCGGAATCGCCTTGTGCATGAGTATTTTCGCATTCTTCCGGATAGAGTCTGGGACGTTGTGGAGAGGCATGTCCCGGTGTTGGTGAGGATGCTTGAGCCCCTCGTGCCGCCGGATGATACGGGAAAGAGCGACTCTGCTCTCTAGAGACACCCGCATCTGCTAACGCTCCAATTTGATGTTCGGGTACTCGCATCGTTGTCACGCAGTCAATGTCCCCGTATAATCTCTCCCTGGCGATGTACTGACTCGGGTTTCTATTGAAGGGAGATTGCGATGATTTCTGTGCGATGGGGTCGACTGGCGGGTGTCGTTCTGTTTGTGGTCAGCCTGGCGTCGGGTCCGGCGGCCTTCGCGGCTTCCGCTGTCGACGATCTCATCCGGCGGATGCCCGACGACGTCATTGCCTTCATGGGCGCCGGCGGCGAGGACGCGATGCACGCGGACTTCGCGAAGAGCATCCTCGGCAGGATCTGCCACGATCCGAACGTCGTCAGTCTCTGTCAATCCATCGAGACCCAGATCGAGGCGAAGATCCAACAAAACGCCGGCGATCCGAACATGGGCAAGCAGTTCGCCATGGCGACGGATGCCGTCCAACTTATCTCCAAATGCTCCCTGTTGCTGGGAGTCGGTGCTTTGAAGGGACCGGTGCAGTTCGAGGAGAAGTCGCCGGTCTACGGGTTTGCCGTTCTCGACGCCGGCGGCCACAAGGCCGAGATCCAGGCCATGGTGGAGAAGCTGGAATCCCTGGCCGACGCCGGCCGGATTGCCGATGTGAATGTCGGCTCGAATCGGATGCGAGGCCCCGGGGTGTTGCCGTCCGGGTCGTTGTATTGGGGATGGTCGGGCGACTATTTCGTCGTGGCGGCCGGGGACGGCGAAGGGCTGACGCTTCAATATCTACAGAAGCCGCGTACTGCCGTCCCGGCATATTTGAAGAAAGTCCCCGTCGCGGGCGACGTCATTGTCGCTCACGCCGATGTCCGCAGAATCACGTCGCTCGTGGATGCGGCTGTTCGTCAGGCGAAGGACGCGAAGACGGCCGACGCCATCGCCGCGGTGATCAAGGAGTTGGGCCTGTCCGGCGTCGGGACAATCACCTGGCGGGCGGGATTCACGGGTGCGAATGTTACCATCGGCGCGTACATGGAGACGCCGACGCCCCGAACGGGTCTGCTGGCCGCCCTCAAGCCGATAGATCCGATCACCGTCGATATGGTCGACGAGCGGGCGGTGACGGCCGCCATCGTCAACCTCGATGTCGCGGCGGTCTACGACACCATCCTGGGGGCGGTCAAAGCGGCCTCCGCGGATGCCTACGCCAATATGGAGAAGGAAATCGCCTCGCTCGAATCCGAGATCCAGGTGAGCATTCGCAAGGACCTGTTGGAGAGCATGGCCGGCCCCGCGATTGTCTACACGCTCGGCGCAGGCGCGACGCCCGAGACTCCGTTCGGCGGCATAGTCGCGCTCGTCAAGCTCAAGGACGCTCAGCTCTTCGAAAAGACGATGGCCAGCCTCGGCCGGACCGCGGCCGCCCGGAGCAAGGGCGAACTGGTGGTCAGCTCGAAGAAGCGGGACGATGGACTAATGGTCCACACGTGGGTCGTGCCGAGACTGAGCATGATCCAGATCATGCCGGCGTGGTCCGTCGCCAACGGATACGCGGCGTTCGGCACCAATCCGGCTGCGCACGACGTCGTGACCAAACGGCTGGCATCGAGCGACAAGAGCCGCAAATCGATCCGGGACACCGCCGGGTTCAAAGAGGTTGCGTCGCGTCTGCCCAAGGGGCTCCTGAGCCTGCATTATGCGGATTCGCAGACCCAGTACACGCAGGCGATGGGCACGGCCCGGCAACTCTGGCCGATGGCGTCGATGTTCGCGATGCAGGCGGGGCTTACGTTGCCGCCGGCCGCGCCGTCGCTCGACTCCATCATCCGGGACATGAGACCTTCGTGCGAGATGTGTTGGGCGGAGTCGGACGGACTCTATGTTCAGTATCAAGGCGCCGGCATCGAGGCGAGCCTGTCGAGCGTCGCCGCGACCTCGCTGGGCATGGGAATCCTGATGCCGGCGTTGGCGAGGGTCCGCCAGTTGTCGTTCCGGATGACGTCGGGGACGAACCTGGTCGGTGTCGGCAAGGCGTGTCTTCTCTACGCCAGCGATCATGACGACAAACTGCCGCCGGACCTCCAGACGCTCTCGACCGAAGCGGACTTGCCGGCCAGGTGCCTGGAGTCGAAACTCAAGCCCAAGGATTTCGCCGGGCCGAGCTACATCTACATCCCCGGCCAGAACATATTGATGAATCCCCAGAACGTGGTGGCGTACGACAATCCTGAGTTCTGCGTCGATGGCGTCAACGTCCTATTCCTGGACGGCCACGTCGAGTTCATGAAGCCCGAGTCCTTCCGGCAGGCGATGAAAACTACGTACACGCGACTCCAGAGACCGCTTCCCGCGATCAGATTCCGGGGCGACAACCCAGATGAGGACACGAAACCGTTCGCTGGCGGAGACGTGGTCGCAACTCCCGCCGTCGATCCGCTGGCTCTGCACGAGGCGGTCAGACGAAGCGATCTGAAAGAGATCCGGACGCTGATCGACCGGGGCGTCCAAGTGGATTGGGAGGACAATCGCCGAGACACTGCATTGACGATGGCTCTCACGACTGGCCAGCTTGAGGCCGCATCATTGCTGATCGAACGAGGAGCGGACGTCAATCACGAGGGAGGGCCCTGGGGCACTCCGTTGCAGATCGCCACTCGTCTGGGCCAGACGAAGATGGTCGAGATGCTCATCGCCAAGGGAGCCAACGTCAACGCCGCGCTTCCCAGCGGGTGGACCGCTCTCCTGATGGCGGCGCGATTTGGCCATACCGAGATTGCCCGGATGCTGATGGACTCCGGAGCGGATCTACACGCCAGGACCCGGGAAGAGATGACTCCTCTGTTATTCTCCGTCCTGCACAAACGGCCAGAGATTGAACGGCTCCTGATCGCCAGGGGCGAGAAGCCAGACGTATTTGCCGAATGCATGCGGGGGAACGCCGAAGCGGTGGCGATGTCTCTCAAGCAGGATCCAAAGCAAGTGAACGCGAAGGTGGGGCAGTTCACGCTCCTTCACTGGGCGGCGTACTGCAACCATCTGAACGTCGCCAAGGTGTTGATCGAGAATGGCGCGGATGTCAACGCCAACTGGGAAAACACGCCGGCGCTTCACTGGGCGGTGCGCAAGGGCAAGCCGGAGATGATCAAGCTCTTCTGTTCGCACGGCGCGGATGTCAATCGCAAAGGCCTCGGCGGCTTGACGGTGCTGCACTATGCCGCGACGCCGGAGGCAGTCGAACTGCTGGCCGAGCAGGGGGCTGACATGAACGCCAGGGCCACCGACGGGATTACGCCTCTGCACCACGCCGCATCGGCCATGGGGCACGTCGGAGCGATGAAGCTGTCGCTGCCCGAGGACGCCGACATCGATCGCAAGTATCCTGACAGCCTGCACCGACAGGCCGCCGCTCTGCAGGCAACCACTATTCAGGCAATGTTGGCGCATGGCGCCGACGTGAACGCCAGGGATGGCAAGGGCAAGACCGCCCTGGACATTGCGGAAGAGACGCCGTACGAGACGGTCATTTCTGTGCTTCGCGAGCACGGTGGCAAACGGGGGCGGGAGTTGGGACCCGATGCCCGCGACGCCCACGCTGAGAACAACTAATCGCGCTAGGGGACCGGGCCTCTTCGACATGGGGCGCTCGCATTTCACACAACACGAGCGTCTTTTGGAATGTAGTCATTTCTGACCCATGGGGGGCGGGCACGCCGGCATTACTCCTCCGGACGGATTGTGGAGCAGGGGCGGACTCTGTACAATCATGCCGTGTGAGAAATACCAACCTGTGTTTATGAAGGGGTGATTACTATGAGTTCGATGCGTTGGTTTCGACTGGCGTGCGTTGCGGTGTTCATCACAAGTGTGGTCGGGGGGCCGGCGATCGGCGCGTCGCCGGCGGAGGAATTGACGAAGCGGCTGCCGGACGGGGCAATCGGTTTCGTCGCCACCAGCGGCGGGGATGCCGTGAAAGGGGACTTCAACAAGACCGCCCTGGGCCGGATCTGCAACGATCCCGGCGTGCGGAAGTTCGTTGAAGAGATCAAGGCCGAGGTGAAGGCCAAGGCCGGTCAGGAGTCCGAGGACCCGAACGTCTCGCAAGAGATCGATCAGGTCGTCGGCTACGTGAAGATGGCCATCAGCCGGCCGATCCTCCTGGGCGTGTCGCAGGTCCCGGTCAAGGAGGGGCCGCCCGTCGGGGCCTTCGCGATCCTCGACGCGGGCAGCCGCAAGGCGGAACTGACCGCCGCCGTAACCAAGCTCGAAGCGATGATCGGCGAAGAGATCGTCGACGTCAACGTCGGTTCGCTCAAGGTGCGGCAGTTCAAGGAGAACGAGGATTTTCCCCTGTACTGGGGCTGGATCGGGAACTACTTCGTCATCGCGGCGAACGACGCCCAGGGCGCGGCCGCCAAGTACGTTTCCCAGCCGCGTTCGACGGCTCCGGCGTATCTGAGCAAAGTGCCCGCCAACGGCGACGCTCTTCTCGTGCACTTCGATTACCAGACGGTCAGCAAGCTGATTGAGAAGTTCGTGCGCGACGAGTCCGGCGACAAGGACGCCGGCACGTTCGCGGCCGCGATGAAGGGGCTCGGCCTGAACGAGTTGCGGTCGCTGACCGCCCGCGTGGGTTTTGCCGGGTCCGACGTGGTCGCACAGAGCGCTCTCGAGATGCCCAGGCCCACCAGCGGCATCTTCGCCGCGTGCCGGCCGATCGAACTGGGCTGGCTCCGCGTGGCGGACGCACGGGCCGTCACGGCCAGCGCGTTCAACTGGGACGCCGCCGGCCTGTACGACACGATCATGAACACCGCCAAGGGCGTGATGCCCCAGGACGAGTTTTCGGAGTTGCAGGAGATGATCTCCGGCGTTGAGTCCCAGATCAACGTGCGGATTCGCGGCGATCTGCTGGCCTCTTTGGCCGGTCCCTCGGTGTTTTACGCGATGCCCGCCGGCGTGATGCCGGAGGCCCCGATGGGCGGCTTCGTCGTCCTGGCGAAGCTCAAGGACCCTGAGGCTTTCGAAAAGTCCCTGAACGCCCTGGGCGAGTTCGCGGCGGGGCAGGCCAACGGCATGCTTCAGATCGGCTCGCAGACGCGTGAGGACGGCCGGGTCGTGCATGTCTGGGCGATTCCTCCGCTGGCGATCGCGGGCGTGACGCCGAACTGGTCGATCGTGAACGACCACGTGATTCTGGGCTCCAGCGAGGCGTTGTGCGACCAGGGCGTCGTGCGGCTCTCCTCCCAGGCGGCCGACGCCAACTCGATCCTCGGCGTCGAAGGCTTCAAGAAAGTGACGAGCCAGTTGCCGAAGGAGATCCTGAGCTTCACGTACACCGACTCCCAGGTTCAGTTCAACCAGATGATGACGCAGATGCGGCAGTTCTGGCCGATGGCGGCGATGGCTGCCACGCAGGCGGGATTCAAGCTGCCGGCCATTCTGCCGTCGTTGACGCACATCGCCAAGGACATGGGACCGTCGGTCAGCTAC
>JBDKUU010000547.1:0-6907 GCA_039679525.1 Phycisphaerales bacterium
CTTCGGCAGGCGGGTCTTCGACCTGGAGAGATGGGGCGTCCACGGCTGCCGGCCGGACCTGAATATCGACGGCACGCGAATGGTCTGGGGCGAGACCGACTGGAACGTCCAGACCGGCGAAATCGACCTGAAGTCCGACGAGCCCAAGGTCACCAACGTCCACGACATTCTGCGGGTCGCCCGCCAGTACAAGGTCTACCACTTCGATATCTCGCCGGACAGCAAGTACATCGTCTTCAGCTATGGCCCGTTCTCCGGCGGCCAGCAGGTCGGCGGCATGGCCGAGGGCTGGAATCTGTGCGTTTCGGACCTCGACGGCAACTGGGTCCAGATTACCGACGACGGCCTGCACAACAAGGAGCCGGACTGGGCGACGGTCAAGAATTGATGATGGATGATTTGTGATTGATGATTGAAGAGGCCCGTCCGCGTCCCGGCACGCGACGCTGAGGTCGACCCTCCTGTCATTCCCGCGAAAGCGGAAATCCATTCTCGGGAGCCGGCGCAATCGCGCGTTCCTGGATCTCTGCTCGGTGTTGCAGAAGTGGAGGAGTCGCTTACAGCGTCCTGCGACGGCGCAGCCAGCCGACCAGGCCGGCGCCCAGCGAGCCCAGCAGCAGCGCCGCGGGAGCGGGAACGGTCGGGACGATGGCTTCAAAGATCATGTTGTCGGCGACGAACTGTTCGCCGCCCCAGCCGTCTCCGTGGTCATAATCGGTGCCGCCGTAGGAGGAGAAACGGACTCGATCGACGCCGAGGAAGTTCAACGTGGTCCACGTCGGAGCGGTCGTATTGACGACCACGGTTCGGCTGTAGAGCAGGTCGCTGCCGAGGTAGCCCTCGATGTTGACGTTCAGTCCCGCGTTCCAGGCGCCGCTCAGGTACAGTCCACCCAGATCGAAGGAGGTCCCGAGTATCTCCGCGGGCTGTGCAAGACCGTTGAAGGCAACGTTCTTCGGGGAGACGATGCCGTTGTAGTACCCGGACGTTAGTGGCATGGTCGTGCCATCCTGGACGTAGAAGTTGTTCCAGTTCAGTCCGGCGTAGCCGGCGGGTACGCGATCCCCCGATATATCGTCGAATGTCACGGCGGCCCCGGCCGGAACGGCGGCGCACGCCATCAATGCACACAGGCAAAGCCAATACTTCATCACCGCTCTCCTGAGCTCCAACCATTCGCCCACGATGCAAGACACGCTGGGGACGCCCCCAAGATGTTCGCAAGAGGCCTCGTAAGCTTCCTATTTTACCCACTTTAACTTCGTCAGTCAATAGAATGCCCGACCGGCAGGGGGAGTATTATGCCGTGTTGTCCTGGGTCCGCTAAAACGCCGCAGCGCCCGGCCGAACCCGGGGGGTTCCATGGGGGGCTCACGCCCCGAGTCGGGACTTGCCCACCGTCGCGATCCGTGGTAGCCTGAGGTCCGGGTGGCCGGGGCAAACGCGAGCTTGCCGACGGTTCCATCGTGATTTGTGAGTGCTTGGAGGAACAACAGATGTCGAGACGATGTGTCGGTACGAAGCTGGGTCTGTCGTCGATCGCAATCCTCGCAACGCTTCTCATGGCGTCCGCAACGTCTTTTGCCGCGGACGACGAAGCCGACCTGAAGCCCGGGTCGGGAATGGACCTCAAGGCCATTCCCTACAAGATCGTCTACGAGAGCCTCCTGCAGACCGAGGGCAAGGAGAACTGGGAGCTGGTCCTGATCGACGCCGACGGGTCCAACCCGGTGAACCTCACGAAGACCCCCGACGTCGGCGAGATCTATCCGCACGCCTCGCCCGACGGCACGAAGATCTGCTTCGAGGGCGAGGAAGGGACCGGCCGGGACAAGGTCCGCAGCGTCTTTTATATGAACCTCGACGGCACCGGCCGCGTGAAAGTGGCCAACAATGCCCGCCAGGCCTGCTGGAGTCCCGACGGCTCGACTATCGCGTTTCTCAAGGGCGAGTACGAACGATACACGATCCAGGACTACGCGACCAGGGGCGTGTACTTCTACGACGTCAAGACCGGCCAGACCCGGCCGCACGTGAACGAAGCCAAGCTCTATCACCTCTACAACCTGTGCTGGTCCCCCGACGGCAAGTGGTTCCTCGCCACCGTTCACGGCGGCATGGGCTCCGACCACGCGGACCTCGCCTTCCCCGCCGAGGGCACGCAGATCTTCGATCTGTCCCCCTTCGGCGTCACCGGCTGCCGGCCCGACTTCAGCGCCGACGGCAAACACATCACCTGGGGCAAAACCGACTGGGATCTGTTCGTCGCCGATTTCGATGCGGCCTCCGGCACGCCGAAGGTCACCGGCGTCAAGCAGATCGTCAAGTGCGACAAAGAGCATGAGACCTACCACACGGACTTCTCGCCGGACGGCAAGTACGTCGCCTTCAGCTACGGCCCCGAGGCCAACGAGATGGGCGGCGGCCTGGCCCCCGGCTGGAACATCTGCATCAGCGACCTCTCCGGCAAGTGGGTCCAGATCACCAACGACGGCCACCACAACAAGGAGCCCGACTGGGTGACGGTGAAGAATTGATGATGGATGATTTGTGATTGATGATTGAAGAGGGCCGGGCGCGTCCCAAACATGCGGCACGCGCCCCTCTTTGTCATTCCCGCGAAAGCGGGAATCCATTCATGGGGCAAGTCCGGTCCCCCGGTTCCTGGATCCCTGCTTCCGCAGGGATGACAGAGCCAAGTCCCCCGGGAGAGTTCGGGCGAACGGAAGGACGATGCGCAGCATCGGCTCCGTGTCATTGGCCCAAAGCGTCAAATGCCGGGGTGTCAGGGGCAGCACCCTCGTTGTTCTACACATCTCCGACGGACCGGACACGCCTGCGGCGGGCGTGTGGAGGGAGGTTTTCTGTTTTGGCCGGCAACATGAAGCCGGCACAGCCCGATCTGGCGGTCTGGACGATCCCACTGTTCTGGCAAGGTCCCGGGATGCGTTTTTCGCCTTTCGGGCTTCCAGCAGAAAGGCTTCGCCAAGAGGGCCCGGCCGAAACCAGGGCGGACGTTCGCGGGCGACGCCAAAGCTGTGGATTCACTGGATCGCGTGCAAGCCGCTTGGTAGCGGGCTTCTGCTGGAAGCCTACAAAGCGGTAAACGCAACCCCTCGCGTGCAAGCCGACATGCGAACTGCGGAGAAGCCAAGACAAAGAAAGAGATGTGTAGAACAGTGAGGGCAGAGCCCCCGCTCTTGGACGCCTTCAACGCCCCCGACCTCGACAGGCCGAAGATGTGTAGAACAGCGAGGGCAGAGCCCCTAGGAATCTCCGTAGGGTGGGGCTTGCCCCACCGCCATGCTGTCGACGCGGAGAAATCGGTGGGGCGAGCCCCACCCTACCTGACCCGTCCCTCGCGTGTTGCGAACGTCGATTCGGGTTGAGCCGTTGCCGGGGTCTGCATATAATGGCGGCGCGTTCAGAGGATTGTCGTGGCAAGGGGCGTGCGCCGCATGCCCTGTGAGAAAGGGAACGGTGGACATGACGCCTTCACGTGCGAGAGCGGGAATCCTGGGTTGCCTGGCGGCCATCGCCCTTCTTGCCGGCTGTCGGCGCGAGGAGGCAGGGACTGCGTCCGGAACGCCCACGGTCATCGCGACCAAGAGCGGAATCCAGATGGTGCTGATCCCCGCCGGGACGTTCCGCATGGGCAGCGAAGGACAGGCGGCCGACGAGCGGCCCGTGCACGAGGTGAAGCTCACCGCTTTCTTCATGGACCGCTTCGAGGTCGTGCAGACGGAATTCAAGAAATACCAGATCTCCGACCCGTCGCACTTCAAAGGCGACCGCCAGCCGCTGGAGCAGATCAACTGGACCGACGCGGCCCTCTACTGCAACGAGCGGTCGATGGCCGAGGGCTTGCAGCCCTGCTACCACGAAGAGACGTGGGACTGCAACTTCGAAGCCACCGGCTATCGGCTGCCGACCGAGGCCGAGTGGGAATACGCCTGCCGGGCCGGGACCGACGCCAAGGACAGCTTCGGCAACACCGCGGGCCAGTTGGCGGCCTACGCCTGGTTCGCGGACAATTCCGGCAAGGCCACGCACCCCGTGGGCGAGAAGAAACCCAATCCGTGGGGCCTCTACGACATGCACGGCAACGTCGCCGAGTGGTGCAACGACCGCTACGATCCGAACTACTACGCCCAAAGTCCCGCCGAGAACCCGCGGAGCCCGGCCGAGGGACAGGAGCGAGTCCTTCGCGGCGGCGCGTGGAACTCGAACGCCGACGCGTGCCGGTCGGCGTACCGGGCCGGCGACCCGGCCATCGACGACACGTGCCTGGCCAACGATGCGCTGGGTTTTCGTTGCGTGAGGAAAGCGACAGCAGAATCGTCTGTGGCTGAGGGAGGCGCAATCATGCCGTTCGATCCGAAACCCAAGACCGCGTTCGTCTACGACGACGTGTACCTCGAGCACAAGACCACGGCCGGCCATCCGGAGTCGCCCAAGCGGCTGACCGCGATCGTCGAGCATCTCAAGGCGAACCACCTCGACGGCGAGCTGGCCGCGATCAAGCCCCAGCCCGCGGCCCAGAAGTGGATCGAGACGATCCACGCCGCGAGCTACATCGAGCGGGCCCGCCAAGCCTGCGCCGAGGGCGACGGCTATCTCGACACCGACGATGTCCCGATTTCGACGCGGTCGTACGAGGCCGCGGTGCTGGCCGCGGGCGGCGTGCTGACCGCGGTGGACGCGGTGATGAAGGGCCAGGTCGAAAACGCGTTCTGCGCCGTGCGTCCGCCGGGCCACCATGCGATGGCCGACCGGGCGATGGGCTTTTGCATCTTCAACAACGTCGCGATCGGGGCCAAGTACGTCCAGCAGCAGTACCACCTCGCGAAAGTCCTGATCGTCGATTGGGACGTTCACCACGGCAACGGCACGCAGGCCGCGTTCTACGAAGACCCCAGCGTGATGTACTTCAGCGTGCATCAATACCCGTTCTACCCCGGCACGGGCACGGAGTCCGAGACCGGCAAAGGCCCGGCCGTCGGCACGAAGATCAACGTCCCCCTGCCCGCGGGCTCCGGTGACGAGGATGTTCTCCAAGCGTTCGAGAGAAAGCTGAAGCCGGCGGCCGACGCGTTCGGCCCGGACTTCGTCTTCGTCTCGGCGGGTTTCGACGCCCACGAGGACGACACGCTCGGCGGCCTGCGAGTGACCACCGGCTGTTTCGGCAAGCTCACCCGCATCGTCAAAGACATCGCCGAGCAGTCCTGTCACGGCCGGCTCGTCTCTGTGCTCGAAGGCGGCTACGGCCTGAACGGCCTGGCGTCCTCGGTAGAAACCCACCTCCGCGTTCTGATGGACTGATAGTCGAATGCTATTCCAATCCCTGCCGTTTCTCGTCTTTTTCGCAATCGTCTACAGCGTCTACCTGCTCGTCAAAGGAACCCGCCTGCGGCTGCCATGGCTGCTCGCGAGTTCGTACGTTTTCTACGCGTGGCTGAGCCCGCTGTACCTGATCCCGCTGATCTACGCGACCGTCGTCGACTACTTCGTCGCCGGGCGGATCGAGAGGAGCCGTCGCAAAGGCGCGTGGCTTGCCGTAAGCGTCGTGAACGATGTGCTCGTATTGGGATTCTTCAAGTACGCGGGATTCGTCGTCGAGAACCTAAACGCGCTGCTGTCGTGGGTGGGAGCCAGGTACGCGGTTCCCGAGCCCGGCCTGATGCGATTCATCGCCGAGAACGTCAACCATCTGCTGGGTTCGCTGCACGTGTCGTACGCGGTCCCGGACCCGGGCCCTCTGATGCCTGTGGGCGTATCGTTTTTCCTGCTGCAGTCGATCGGTTACGCCATCGACGTCTACCGCGGCACGACGAAGCGGGAGGAGAGCTTCCTGGCGTATGCGGCCTTCGTGTCGTTCTTTCCGCGGCTGCTGGCCGGGCCCATCGAGCGGGCCAATCACCTGCTGCCGCAGTTCCACGGCGAGGGCCGGGTGACTTTGCGGGACTTCACCGACGGCCTGTCGATCTTCGTCGTGGGCTATTTCAAGAAGGTGGCCCTGGCCGACTACCTGGTGATCTACGTCGCGGGCGTCTACGGCTCGCCCGAGCAGCACCAGGCGCCGGCCCTTCTGCTGGCGACGTTTCTGTTCGCCTGGCAGATCTACTTCGACTTCAGCGGCTACACGGACATGGCCCGCGGCATCGCGAGGATGATGGGCATCGGCCTGATGCTGAACTTCAACAACCCCTACCTGGCGGTCAGCATGGGCGACTTCTGGAAGCGGTGGCACATCAGCCTGTCGTCGTGGTTCCGCGACTACGTGTACATCCCGCTGGGCGGCAACCGCAAGGGCAAGTTCGCCACCTATCGGAACCTGTTCCTCACGATGGTCCTCTCGGGCCTCTGGCACGGGGCCGCCTGGACCTTCGTGCTGTGGGGAGCGGTCCACGCGTTGGGCAACTTCGCCACGCGGGAATTGGAGCGGACGCCCTTCTACGTCCGCAGGCTGCCGACGATCGTCAAGCAGCTCTTCGTGTTTGTGCTGGTGACGTTCGCCTGGATCTTCTTCCGGGCCGCGACCATCGGCGACGCCTGGACGATCGTGACGAGGATCTTCACGTCGGGTCTGTCGGACCCGAAGTGCCCCCTGCTGGCGATCCTCCTGATCGCGGCGGTGTGGATCTATCAGTATCTCTTCGAATCGCGGCTGCGATCGATCCTGGAGATTCGCGTCGTGCGAATTGTCTTGATGATTTTCTTGCTGACATACCTGGTCCTGACCGTCCCGGCCGAGGGCCAGCCATTCATTTACATGCAGTTCTGAGGCATGGCATGGGCGCCGCAAACGGACATATGGGACATGTAGGGTGGGCTCTTAGCCCACGCGTCACTCTCGCGCCGATGGCCCAAACGCGTGGGCTAAGAGCCCACCCAACGACCCACCATG
>JBDKUU010000548.1:0-3079 GCA_039679525.1 Phycisphaerales bacterium
TGCAGATCTCATGAGGAGAGTTCCTTCGCACCTGTCTTCGACGGAGGGCCTCTCGTCACTGACGGTCCAGTTCCGTGTCAGGCTTGCCTCTTTCTCCCCGCCGGCATCCATGAAGCGACAAACGCACGCCGCGAGGGCGTGCGCAGCACCCCTGATTGCTGGTGGCTCCAATGCGATAAACTCCCGCCGCCCCGCCGCACAGCGTCGCTCCACACCAGGGCGGCGGATTCCAGATCGGTCCGTCCTTCCTCTGCTCGTCGGGAGAAACCGGCCGTGTGCCGGAAGAACCGGTCACACCCTCGGGGTCCGCAAATTGCTCGACAAATATTGCCGGAAATCTCTTGCATGGTCGCGGAAGCCGGCGGTAGAATAATGGCAAATAGAAAACGAGAACGAAGGCGGGCTCTTGGCTCTATCATAATTGTTGGCCGTCATCATACAGTCATTTTCGAGCACTATCATACCCGCCCCCTTCGCGACCGTCGGACCAGCCGGGCTTTTCTCGGCATGGCATCTGCACGGACGAAGCCAGCTTCGGACGCGCCGACGGTCTCCCTGCGCCGCCGCCCGGCGGATAAACCCATAGTTCATAATTTCATATTCTCATATTTCCACGTGTAGGAGATCGACCATGGGCCTGAAGGCAACGGCAACGGCAACGGTTCTCCGCATGATGGCGGTCGTGGTCTGTGCCGCCGGGACTTGTCTCTCAGACACCGGCTCTTGCTCAGGTCCCGGCGGCCCCGACTGCTGCTCCACCATCCCGGGGGAGGTCGAGATTCTGAGCTTGCACTGGCTCGATGAACAGTGGCACTGATCACTCTGTTTGCGGAGGACAAGGAATATGGCAGCGATCTTCCCAGGGACAATCCGGATGTGGGGCCTGATGGTGCTTGTCTGCTGCGTTCCTGTATCGAGCGGGACTCTGCGTGTGGCTGGCAACGGATCGGCGGCCCACTCGACGATCCAGGCGGCGATCGATGCCAGCGCCGATGGCGATGTGGTTCTGGTCGCCCCCGGCGTTTACACCGGCGACGGCAACCGCGACATCGACTTCCGAGGCAAGGCCATCACTGTCAAGAGCGACGGAGGGCCGGCAGACTGCATCGTTGACTGTGGGATTCCTGCCAGTGAATTCCACAGAGGATTTCACTTTCATCGGGAGGAAACGACCCGGTCGGTTCTGCAGGGTTTCACGATCCAGAACGGCTGGGCGGTCGGGCACAATCGGGGCGGGGCCGTCCTCTGTGAGAACAGCGGGCCGATGATCCTGGACTGCATTCTCACGAAGAACCGCGCCCGCATGGGCGGAGCCCTGGCGGCGGAGAACTCGGCGGTTCGTGTCGTTCGATGCATCGTGTCCGACAACGTGGTCGACGAGAATGGGGGCGGGATCTGGTGTTCCGCCTCGTGGGATTTCACCGCTGCGTCGTCCTTCGAAGGATGTCTGATCGTCGGCAACTACGCCGTGGCGAACACCCGGTTCGGGGGCGACGGCGGCGGCATGATGGTCGAGGGGGCGAACTGCGAGATTCGCAATTGCACCATTGCCGGCAACCGGGCGGGCTATAGCGGCGGCGGGATCGCTTTCTGGTACGCTAGCGGCGTGGTGTCGAACTCCATTGTCTGGGGAAACACTTTCCACCTGGGACGTGGAGCCGAGATTGCGGTGGCGTCGTCCAGGGATGATGTTCGTCTTGGCGGGGTCAGGAAGCGGATCGCTATCGGGCACAGTATGATCGGTTCCGGAGACGCAGAGGACTTCGGTCTCATAGGCGACGTCGGCGCTCTTGCAGGGGAGTGGCTGGCCGGTGATCCGTGTTTTGTCCGGGCGGGCCACTGGGATCCCAACGGTACGGCGGTGGACCCTCTGTTTGGGGCTAGCGACGACTTCTGGGTCGATGGCGACTATCATCTCAAGAGTGAAGCGGGCCATTGGGATTCGGCCAGCCGGAGTTGGATCGCGGATGATGTCACGAGTCCGTGCGTCGACGCGGGCGATCCGAACAGCCCGGTCGGCGAGGAGCCGCAGCCCAACGGCGGGCAGATCAACATGGGCGTCTATGGCGGGACCGGCGAAGCAAGCCGGTCCGTGAAGTGATTGTACGGGAGGACCCTCATGAGTGCTTCATTGAGCAGGCTTTGTGTCGTGTTTGGACTGATGGGTTTCGTCGTCTCCAGTGGGGCGTGGGGCCGGACTATCTACGTGGATGACGACGCCACGGCCGACAGCGATGGATCGGCCTGGGGACAGGCATACCGCGACTTGCAGTCGGCCCTCGACGTGGCCAAGCCGGGCGACGAGATCCGGGTGGCCGGCGGGGTCTACCGGCCGTCGAAGGGTTTGCTTACCTTCGCGAGCGTCCGCTATGCCACGTTTTCACTGATTTCCGGCGTGGCATTGCGGGGCGGGTTCGCGGGGCCGGCCGGAGCCGATCCGAATGCACGGGACGTGGCCCGGTTCGAGACCATCCTCAGCGGCGACCTCGATGGCGACGACGCCGGCGGCCAAATCAACGGCGACAACTGCTTCAATGTCTGCACGGGCGACTATACCGATCCGAACGCCATTCTCGATGGGTTTGTCATCGAAGGGGGCGCGGGCGGTGGATGGAGCGCGGGGACCATGTCGGGAGGCGGGCTGACGATCTATCGAGGCAGGCCTACGATTGCCAACTGCACGTTCCGTCTCAACTACGCCCAGGACAGGGGCGGCGCGGTGGTGAGCTATCAGTCCAGCGGTGCGTTCATCGACTGCACCTTCGTGGAGAATACCGCTTCCTGGGCCGGCGGCGCAGTGGAAGTCTACGCGGGCGAACCCCGATTCATCGGCTGCGACTTCATCCGGAACTCGGTGGACGGACGCAACCAGGGTGGCGCGGTGTTCATCGTCGGGCTCAGCCGGCCGGAGTTTACCCACTGCCGCTTCATCGCCAATCGCGCCACCTTTGGCGGCGCCGTGAAGAATGAACAGAGCACTAGCATCTTCGCGAATTGTCTGTTCGCCGGGAATCGGGCTTACGACGAGGCGTACGCTCTCCTGGCGGCCTCCTGGGAGATTGGTGATCCACGGTCCTCG
>JBDKUU010000549.1:0-1707 GCA_039679525.1 Phycisphaerales bacterium
CTTGGATGCGGGCTGCTTCGACGACGAATCAGTCTGATATACGTGGATTGGTCCGACGCAAGCCGGACCAGAGCCGACAGGAAAACGCTTCGTCGAGAGCCCGGCGTTCTACGAACGCGAGTCCGGCGGCCGAGGCCGCCTGTCGCACTGTGTGCCACACCGATGGCTCCTATCGTGCCCGCACCGCAAGGTCGCCTCTATGTCCTTACCAGAGAGCTGTCTGTTGTTCTGCACCGGGTCAGGGCCCTGTTTTCGGATCCCCGCCGGTATCCCGCAAAGCGATAAACGCGATCCGTCGTCTTTCCTTTCTCCTTCGGACCTGAAGCATCCTTGCCGCAGTTCAGAGGGAGGAACTCTACGTCTGCTGCTGCAACTGGCGAAGCATCGCCCATACGAAGCCCGCCAGTTCCCGCACGACGGCCATAATCGCCGTCGGCGAGGCCTTGCCCCGCTCGATCAGATGCACATAGCGACGAAACAAGCGTTTGGCCGCACGATCCGCCAGGTCCACCGCCCAGGCCGGCTGATCCTGGCGACGCAGCTTCAACGCCTTGCCCACCGCGTACGGATGGCGGTAATGCCACGCCGCCTCCGTCAGAATCCGACGGACCCGCCGATTGCCCGTCTTGGTGATCGCTCCGGGCCGGCGGCTCTGGCCGCTGGATTCTTCCGAGGGAGTCACTCCCAGATACGCCATCAACGCCCGCGGACTGTCGAATCGTCCGAACTCGAAGATTTCCGTCAGCAGCGTGATCGCCGTGAGCGTGTCGATCCCCCGCATGCACCGCAGGGCTCCCACCGCCGCACGGTACCGTTCGCTCTGGGCCAGCGACTGCACCTGCTTGTCCAGCGACTCCAATCGCCCGCGACAATGCTCGATCTCGCTGAGGTGCTCCTGAAAGACCGTGCTCAGCCGGACCTGATCGAACGTCAGAGACTTCAGCCAGCGGCTGTGCCGGTCCGTCCAGAGATTGCCCTCCTGATAGATGTATCCCTGGCGGATCAGGAAACTGTTCAGTCGCTGGCGGGCCTGTTTGAAATCCCTCTGGACGCTCTCTCGACAGCGGGTCAGTTCCCGATCCGCCTCCTGCTCCGGATCGGGCGCATAGACCTGCGTCAACTGCCCGGCGACGAATTGGCTCAGCAGCTTGCGTGCGTCCCGTCGATCCGTCTTGACCCGATCGCCGGGCTTTCGCCAGACCAGAGACGGCGCGATGACCTGGGCCACGCAGCCGAGCTTCTCCAGGCGGCGTTTGAGCACGAAGCCGCACAGACCCGCTTCGTAGCACACGTGAATCTCACCCGGAGCTTGCTTCCGCAGCTTCTTGACCATCCGCTCGATCTCCCGGGGAGTGTTGGCGACTGCGAATTCCTGAATCTCTCCGGTGCCGGGGTGAACCCAGGCGACTTGATGCTGCTTCTTGTGGGTGTCCATGGCGACATGCGTTATACTGGTTCTCACGACCGGTTCTCCCAATCCAAGAGTGATTGTTGTGCGGCTCTGCTACCGTCGGTAGTAACCCGCGATAGTGCCGCCAACGCGCGGCACGCCGAACAATCCTACCTCGGCGAGAGCTGGTCGTTCCATATCTTCTACGAACGACCAGCCCTGGGTTCCACGCATGCCAGGGTTCTCTCACAGACCTATCGGGGCCGTTTTCGTTTGCCTGAGTTTGGCAGGTTGATACAATGGCCGTGAAGAAACAC
>JBDKUU010000550.1:0-7522 GCA_039679525.1 Phycisphaerales bacterium
GGCGGGATACGACAACACGATTCTCCGCGCCAAGGACGTATACGCCCGATTCAGCCGGCGAAGTCTCCTGTCGCTGTCGCCTCGCTTGACGGAGCTGCGCATCGAGGACTTCGTGCTCGACGTGCAACTGGATTTGGATTCGGGGCGGTGGAACGTTGGAGACCTGCGGTTCAACCGGTCGGGCGGCAAGGGCCGCGGCTCCAACCCTGCGGTTGAACTGTCCGGCGGGAAGCTCCGCTACAGCAAGATTTCCGGCGGCAAAGCGGAGGTCGTCATGACGGTTCCCGTGGAGGCGCGTTTCGGAATGGGCCTGGCCCATCAAGGATACGGTTTCGAGATCAAGACCGCTGCGCTCTCCGGCGGCTACGGCCAGAGCCATCTCAGCGGATACTGGCGGCCGGGCGAGTTCGCGTTCGCCGGGGGCCTGTCCTCGACGGATTTGCCTTCGCTGGAGCGCGCCTGGGCGGTCGACGTCCTGGCGGGTCAGCTTCAGTACGACAAGAACGGCGGCTACAAGCTCGACCTTCGCATGAAGGACCTGCATGGCAAGCAGGCGCCGGAGGTGGGGGACCTTCAATTGATCGGATCGCCCGACGCCGGTCAACGGGGGCCGCTGGCCGGCCTGCAGCGGTTCTTCGCCCGGTATCGGCCGACCGGCACCGTGGACTCGATCACCATCACCGCCAACGGCAGCCTCCGGCAACTGCACGAGAGCGAGGTGCTGGGCACGGTCGTCTGCAAAGACGTCTCGATCTGCGACGCCAAGTTCCCCTACGTGATCGATCACCTGAAAGGGGAGATCGACTTCACGGAGTTCGGGCTGCTCTTGAAACAGCTCTCGGGCAAACACGGCGACGTCGACGTCCAGATCGACGGTTGGGCCCGAGGCTCCGGCGACGAACGCCAATATCGATACAAGATCAGCACGCCCAACATGATCCTGGATGAAGCTCTCTACGCCGCGCTTCAGCCGGGGCAGAAACGCCTGTGGGATTCATTCCACCCCAACGGCACGGTCTCCGCGGACTATTGGCTGGTTCGGACCTCGCCCACGGACAAGCGGTCGTATGTCTCGGTGGACCTCCGCGGCGTATCGGCGGCCTTCCGCGATTTCCCCTATCCGCTGACCGGCCTGACCGGCAAGCTGTACTTCGACCGCGACAGCGTCACCGCGACGAATCTCGTTTCGGAATCCGGCTCGCGGCGAATCCAACTCAACGCCAAGGTGACCGGGCTGGGCACCGGCAAGGCGATCCACTACATCTCGATCGACGGCAACGACGTTCCCCTGGACGCGACGCTGGAGAAGGCCCTTCCGCCGCAATACCGCGAGATGTACGAGCGGATGGAGGTCGATGGAACGGCGGACGTGAAGGCCCGCGTTTTCACGACGGGCGATGCGAACAGCGTCGGGCCCATGAGCTATCACGCCGACGCCGTTTGCCGCAGCAAGACCCTGAAACTGGAGCAGTCGCCCGTTACGCTGTCGGATGTCGTCGCCGAGGTGTCGGTCTCGCCGAAATCCGTGACGATCAAGCAGCTTGGCGGGCGATACGGACAGAGCCGGGTCTCTGTGACCGGCGGCATGCAGCTTTCCGCGGACGCCAGGTCGAGGCAGTATCACGCGAGCGTGACGGCCCGGGACGTGCCGTTCAACGACAAGACGATCGGCCTGCTGCCGGCGTCGCTGACGGAGCGGCTTGCGGCGTTTCGTCCCGAGGGCAACGTGAATCTGCGTCTGGAGCTTCAGTCGTCCGACGCCAACGGCCCGCCGGTGTATACGGGCGACGTGGAATGCCTGGGCGTGAAGATCAATCATCGGCTCATCCCGTATCCGCTGGAGAATATCCGCGGAACGATCTCGCTCACGCGAGACAAGCTCGCCGTCAAGGACATGACGGCGTCGCCCGTCGACCCGTGTCAGCCGAAGGGATCGGCTGCTCTTCACGTGGACGGATCTGCGACGCTGGATGCGGGCGGCTTGGCCGATGCCTCGTTCACGGTCAAGACGCAGGACTTGCAGTTCACGAAAGCGCTCGGCGAGTCGTTGCCCCGGGAGTTCGCGGCCGCCTACCGCGACCTCTCGCCGCACGGGCCCTTCGACCTCGCCATGTCCAGGCTGACGATCTCCCGGACGTCCGGGGATGGGATGCTCGTCGAATTCGGGGGCAAGGTGGGTCTCAAGGGTTGCGATCTGCAAGTCTCGGGCGCGGCGATGGAACTGGCGGGCGACATCGGGATCGAGGGCACGTACGACACGCAGAGAGGGCTCTCGAAGGGGCGGGCGGCGTTGGCTGCCGAGCGGCTCGTGATCAAAGGCAGAACGATCTCGCAGGCGACAACCGAGGCGATCTACGACCCCAACACGCGGATGTGGTCGGCCGATACTCTCCTCGGCGACTGCTATCGCGGCAAAGTCCTGGGCAGTCTGCACGTCCGCCGGGCCGAGGCCGGCGGCATCGAGTACACGGTGCAGGCGGTGATGAATCGCGTGGACGTGCAGCAGTTTCTCCGCGACGGCAAATCCGCCGCGATTGTGGAAGAGCCCTACAGCGGCGGCGTCATGAACGCTTCGTTGAGCCTCGGCGGGCGCACGGGGGATTTGGCCTCGCGGCGGGGCGTATGCCAGGTCGACATCGAGAACATGCGGGTGGGCAAGGTGTCGCCTCTGCGAAATCTGCTGTCGGTGCTGAGCCTCAGCGAGCCGACGGACTACACGTTCGACAGGATGATCATCGATTCGTACATCCGGCAGGACATGCTTCTGATTCGCAAGCTCGACATGTCCGGGCGGAACGTCGCGTTCACCGGGGCCGGCACGATGACCCTTCCCGGGGGAGACCTCCATCTGATGTTGACGGCCCGCGGGCAGCGACTGGCCGCGGCGGAACCGTCCGTGTTCCAGGCTCTTACGGAGGGACTGGGCGGCGCGGTCATTCGCCTGGAAGTCACGGGCAAAGCGAGCAATCCTCTCGTCGAGACCAAGACGCTGCCGGTCATCGAAGACTCCCTGAAAATCCTCGGCGCGCCGGAGTAGGCGTCGTTCGGCGCCGGTCGGATTCCTTCACGTTCGGAACTCCCCCCTGAGGGGGTGCATGACCGTAGTTGCACGCCCCCCCCAGCGGCCAGCGGGGTCCTCAAGCTCAGACGGTTGCTCAAAACGGAGAAGGAAAGGGACGGACAAATCCGGATTCCGGCCTTCGGCCGGGCATTTTGCGCTTTGCGCCAATAGCATGAACCCCAAAGAGGCCGGGAGACCTCGATCGGTGTGCAAGACGATGCGCAGCATCGCTCCCATGCTATTGGCACAAGGCGGAAAATGCCCGCCGGCCCGTCGCGCAGCGGCGTGCCGGCGGATTCCGGATATGTCCGTCCCTTCCTTTTGCCCTGCGATCCTATTCGCCCGACCCCGTCGCAGAAACGGTCATGCACCCCCCCTGGGGTGGCGGGGGACAATTGCCTTTGAGCCGCAGCCGGAGCGAGCTATAATAACTGCCTGTCGGGCATGTCTCCCGGGCGCAGTAGATGACACGTGGCCGCCGCTGTGTGGCGATCGAACATAAGGATCGACGAAAATGGAAGGCGCGAGGTGGTCGTTGAACCGGCGTCAGTTCTTGCTGACGGCGTCCGGTTCCGTGGCAGGGGTCTTGTTGCAGGGGGCGGGTGCGTTCGGTCAGGAGAAGGACAAGCCGCGGCCGAATTTCCTCTGGATCAGCGCCGAGGACATCAGTCCCGACCTGGGCTGCTACGGCGACAAGTATGCCGTGACGCCTAACCTCGACGCGTTCGCCTCGCAGGGCATCCGTTACGATCTGGCGTTCTCTCACGCGGGCGTCTGCGCTCCATCACGGTCGGGCGTCATCACCGGCATGTATCCCACGACGATCGGCACGCACCACATGCGGTGCCGGGGCGTGCCTCCCCGCTACGTCAGGTGCTTTCCCGAGTACTTGCGAGCCATCGGCTACTATTGTACGAACAACGTCAAGACCGATTATCAGTTCGAGTCTCCGTTGACCGCGTGGGATGAATGCAGCGGCAAGGCCCACTGGCGAAACCGCCCCAATGGCAGCCCGTTCTTCGCGGTGATCAACTTCACGACCACGCACGAGGGCCAGATCCGCGACCACAGTCCGGAACTGCTCAAGCGGCTGGAAGGCCTGGGGCCCGCCGAGCGGCACGATCCGGCCAAAGCCGCTTTGCCGCCGTACTATCCGGACACCCCGAAAGTCCGCGAGGATTGGGCGCGGTACTACGACCTCGTCACGCTGATGGACAGGCAGGTCAAGGAGGTCCTGGACCAACTGGAAGCGGATGGCTTGGCCCAAGACACGATCGTCTGGTTCTGGGGCGACCACGGGCGGGGCCTGCCCCGGGCCAAGCGGTGGATCTATGACTCGGGCAGCCGGGTGCCGCTGATCGTTCGCGTTCCCGAAAAATGGCGCGGGTTCGCCATGCCGGACAACCCCGACGCCCTCAAGCCGGGCGCGGCCGGCGAGGAGATGGTCGCGTTCGTCGATTTCGCTCCCACGATGTTGTCCCTGGCCGGAGTCGAGATTCCCAAGCACATGCAGGGCCAGGCCTTCCTCGGCCGCCACAAGAGCAAGCCGCGCGAATACGTGTACGGGGGCCGCGACCGGATGGACGAGGCCTACGATCTGATTCGAACCGTCCGCGACAGGCGGTTCCGGTACATCCGCAACTACATGTGGCACGTTCCCCGATCGCAGAGCATCGACTACATGGACCAGATGCCGACCATGCAGGAGATGCGTCGTCTCCACGTCGAAGGCAAGCTTCAGGGCCCGCAGACGCAGTTCTTCGAACCCACCAAGCCCATCGAGGAACTCTACGACACGGCGGCCGACCCGCACGAAGTCAACAATCTCGCGGGCGACCCGAAGCACCAGGAAACGCTCGTGCGGATGCGTCAAGCCCATCTGGAGTGGTGTCGCGAGACGAAGGACATCGGTCTGATTCCCGAGCCGATCTTCGATGAGATGAAGCGGCCCGAGGGCAAATTTGAGAAGACGGCGAACCCCGTCTTCATCAAGCTGACCGGAAACAAGGACGAAGGCGGAGCGGTCACGATCGCCTGTGGGACGCAAGGCGCGTCGATTGCCTGGCGGCTCGGCGGGGATACCAAAGACGAAACCGGCTGGAGCCTCTACGTCAAGCCCGTGTCGATCAAGCCGGGCGAGGTTCTGTACGCGAGAGCCTGCCGGCTCGGCTTTCACGACAGCGGCGTGGCTGCGTTCAAGCTGGGCGATCCCGTGGTGGACAAGCCTGTGGCGGTTCGTTCGGAGCACTGGGAAGACAAATCCGATCTGCCGGGCATGAGACAGCGGCTGATGAAGGTCAAAGAACTCGACTTCGCCGGGCCGAATGCGACGAGCGAGTTTCTGGCCCACCTGAAGGACCCCAAGCCATCCGTGCGATATTGGGCGGTGGTGGGCCTGCACGTCTGGACGAAGTACTCGGTCGACTTGGCGATGGCCAAACCTGCGGTGACCACGATGCTGGAGGATTCGTCGCCGGTCGTGCGCGTCGCTGCAGCCCACGCGATGTGCGACTGGGGCGAGGAACGGAACGCACTGACGGTCCTGGTCGAGGCTCTGAAGAGTCCTGCGGATAAAACGCGGATGTTCGCGATGGTGGCGCTGGACAAGATCGGCGAGAAGGCCCGGCCGGCTCTGCCCCAGATCCAGGCGGCCGCTCAGGACAAGGACGACTATGTCGCCCGCATGGCAAAGACGGCGCTGGGCCGGTTCGAAGCGAAGTGATCTGTCGGTCGGCCCGTTGCGTTTGACTTGAGAGGATTGCATATGAGCGTGCGATTGATCCTGTCGTGCCTGGGCTTGATTGCCATGTGTTCCGGCGTCGTGGGAGCCGACGCGGGGAACCTCGTGGCGAATCCTGGATTCGAAACCGTCGCTGGACAGACCTTGCCTGGAGGCTGGTCGGTGTGGTCGCCTCAGTGGGGCCCGGCGGCGTGCCGGGCGCAGGGGACCGCAGGCGGGCTGTCGATCGAGTCGGGCGGCGATCCGTACGCGGTTGGGGGCGTCGTTCAGGAGATCAAGGGTGTCCAGGCGAGACAGGCGTACAGGATTTGGGCCGCAGGCGAGTTGCGAGGGATCGAGTCGCCGTTTCAATCGGTGATCGTTCGCGTGAACTGGCTCAGAGAAGGAAAACCGCTGCACCCGGCCGGGATGATTGTCCGCGGGCCGGCAATGGAGGGCACGACTGCTCGCTTTACCGATGTGCTGATCGCGCCCGAGGGAGCCGACGGCGCGCAGATGGCGCTGGAAGTGAAATGGCCCGGCGGGGGCTCGGTGCTGTGGAAGCAGGCCGGCATCCAACCGGTCTCCGACCCGGGGCCGCACAAAGTCAAGATTGGGACCGTGTACCTGCGGCCCAGGCAGAGCACGCCGGACAACAACCTGCGGCTCTGGTGCGAGCAGATCGACGCGGCCGGCAAACTCGGGCTGGACATCGTTTGCCTCGGCGAGGCGATCTCGCAGGTCGGCACGAACGCTTCGTTGCAGGACGTCGCCGAGCCTGTTCCCGGACCCACGACGGAACGTCTGGGCGAGGCAGCCAAGGCCAATCACCTGTGGGTAGTGGCCAGCGTGAGCGAACGGGTCGGGGACGTCGTTTACAACACCGCGGCGCTCATCGATCGCGAGGGCAAGGTGGCGGGGACCTATCGCAAGGTTCATCTGCCGCGGGAGGAGTGGAAGCAGGGCGTTCGGCCGGGTGGCGAATACCCCGTCTTCGACACGGACTTTGGCCGCGTGGGCATGCAGATCTGCTACGACTGGTTCTTCCCGGAGTCGACCGCGATCCTCGCACGAAAGGGCGCGGAGGTGATCCTGGCGCCTACCTGGGGCGACACGCTGCCCGACTCCGACGGCAAAGTCAACGGCGAGACGACCTTTCGCGTTCGAGCCCGCGACAACGGCGTGTACCTGGTTCCGTCCGTCTACGACGGCAACAGCCTCGTGATCGATCCCATGGGCAGAGTCCTCGCCTCGAGCGCCGGCAAAACGGGCGTCTTCTGGGCCGAGGTGGATCTCGACAAGCGGGAGCCTCTCGACTGGGTCGGATACTGGCGTTCCATCGGCCCGAGGGACCGCATGCCGGGAACGTACCACGATTTGTGATTTCGGATTGTTGATTGTTGATTTGAAGAAGCGAATCCGCTGCGCTCTTCAAATCAACAATCAAACATCACAAATCAAACCTCGCTTCATTTCTTCCGGAACGCCAGCGTGTGGATCGACCGGCTCTCCTTGATGTACTTCCGTTCATAGTTGGTGCCGGTCCGTTCGCCCTCAGTGGCGCCCGCCGGCCGCTCGAATTCGATCGGCTCGAGCCGATCCAGGCACGCGTTCGTCACGTCCTGCATCTGCTGGAAATACTCCTCGTGATCGGTGGCGATTCGGAGCTGGCCATTCGGCTTGAGGCGGTCGATGAGGATTTCGAGGTTCGAGGCTTGCAGGAACCGCCGCCTGTGGTGCCG
>JBDKUU010000551.1:0-5991 GCA_039679525.1 Phycisphaerales bacterium
GTTGCGCGGTTCGGAGTCCCGCCTTCAGGCGGTTTGGGGCTGCGTGAACGCGGAACTCCAAACGGCCGAAGCAAACCACGCCTCTCGGAGGAAACCCCGCGGATAACGATCCTCGTTACGTGCAGATTCGGCGCAGGTCGTCGAGCGTGAGGTCGTCGAGGCGGTGCACGACTTTGTCGGCCTGTCTGAGTTGGGTGGCGTCGTAGGTGTTCGTCACGGCGACGGTCCGCATCCCGGTGGCCCGGGCGGCCTGGAGACCCCAGTGGGAATCCTCAACCACAATGCAGCATTCCGGGGTGATCGGATCGGGCCAGACGTCGTTGAGCTTCTGGAGGGCCAGGAGGAATCCCTCTGGGTCCGGCTTGCCGTGCCGGACTTCCTCTGCGGAAACGATGACATCGAAGCAGTCGCGCAACCCGGCCTCTTCGAGGATCAGTTCGATTTCCGGACGCAGGGCTCCCGAACAGATGGCGATCGGGACCTGGGCTCCTGCCAGCAGACCGAGAAACTCCCGCACGCCCTCAATGATCCTGCCCTCCGTGCGGGCCAATTTCTCGAAGATCCGTGTCTTCTGTTGGATGAGGTCCGGAACGTGGCTTTCCTGAATCTGGAGCCGGCCTTCTCCGATCAAGGCCTTGAAGCAATCCTTGTCGGCCAAGCCGAGATAGTCTTTGTAGTACTCGTGCTTGCTGATCTCGAAACCGTGCGGCGCCAGCACCGCGTTGAACGCGCGGAAGTGCAGGATCTCGGAGTCCGTGATCACGCCGTCGAAATCAAAAATCACAGCTCGCAGCATCGATCCTCGACAATTCCGCCGGTCAACTCTCCGGCACCGGTCCCACAAGCGTCTCGTAGTCGCTGAACGTGGACTTATCGCCCTGTCGGATCAGGTCGGTTAGCGACTTGATCTTCGGAGCGTTCTTCTCAACGTAGCGCCGGGCCATCATGAGCTTTCGCTGTTTCATTGGGACGGTCTGGCCGTTCTTGGCGGCGCCTGCGACAGGCACGTTCATCTCGACCTTCGTACTGGCTTGGCCGCAGAGCAGATAGCCGTTGATCAGGTCGATCGCAATATCGACGAGCGCCCGGCCGTAAAGGTCCATGTACTCGTTCCCTTGTTGTTTCGTGAACGCGATGGCCTCGTTCAATTGCGACGTCCCTTCCGCCAACTTCGTGAGCAGGTCGCTCACCTGCGGATCGTATGGCAGAGCCACCAGCTCCGCGAGGTACTTTTCCACCGTGCCGCTGCAAACGCCTCGCACCGCCGCGACGACCTGCAACTGGCTGGTGCCCTCATAGATCGTGGTGATTCTCGCGTCGCGGGCGTGCCGCTCGCAGGCGTAGTCCCGCATGAATCCGCTGCCGCCCAGGACCTGGATCGAATCGTAGGCGACCCGGTTGCACATCTCCGTGCAGTAGTACTTGCTCATCGGCGTGAGCATGCCGGCGAATCGCTTGTAGACTCGGGCGTTGTCCTTGAGTTTCTTCTGGGCTTCTTTGTCTTCGGGCGGATGGTTCTCGACAAGATTGTTGAAGCCGATGGCCAGGTCCACAACCCGGCTGGTCTCGTAGAGCAGGGCGCGTCCGGCCTCGATGGCGATCTTCATATCGATCAGCATGTCCCGTACGGCAGGCAGCTTCTCGATGGCGACGGAGACCTGCTTACGACTGGCCGCGTAGTCGCGCGCGATCCGGTACGTGGCTTCTGCGATTCCCATCCCTTGGGCGGCGATCCCGATCCGGGCGCCGTTCATCAGCGTTGCCACGTAGGGGACCAGGCCACGCTGCCGCTCGCCGATCAACACGCAAGGCGTGTTGTCAAAGAAGATCTCGCAGGTGGGCGAACCGTGGATGCCGAGTTTGTCCTCGAGCCGGCGGATGTGGACGGTCGGGCCGGGCTCGCACAGCAACAGGCTCAGGCCCATTCCGCCGGCGCGCTCGGGCTCGCTCCTTGCGAGGACCAGCAACACGTCGCCGCAGCCGTTCGTGATGAACCGCTTGACGCCGTGGAGGAACCAGTTGCCCTGGCCGTCCTGGAAGGCCCTCAGCTTGACGGCCTGGAGGTCGGAGCCGGCATCGGGCTCGGTGAGCACCATCGCGCCGGTGACCTTGCCGTCGGCGAAGAGCGGCAGATACTTCTGTTTGATCTCCTCGGACGCGAAGGCGTTGATCGTATCGGCGATGCCCTGGAGCCCGAAGATGTTCATCAGGGAGGCGTCGGCCCGCGAGAGGATCTCGTTGGCCATCGAGTAGACGAGGTTCGGGAAGTTCAGGCCGTGGAAGCGGTGGGGCAGGGTGAAGCCCATCACCTGGGCCTGGGCCAGTTTCTCGATGTCTTCGGCGATTCCCTTGGGCCGGGTGACCGAGCCGTCCTCGTTGAGGGTGTTGCCTTCGCGGTCCACGCCCTCGGCCCGCGGCGCGATGAAGTCGGCGCAGAGCTCGCCGAGCGAATCCAGCACCATCTCGTAGTTGCGGATCGCGTCGCCGGCGTTGCCCGGCGCGTGGTCGAACTCCTTCGCGAAGCGGTAGCCCTCTTCGAAGGCGTCCGCCAGCGGCGCCAGGTCGATGTGCTTGAACAAGAACCGAATATCGTCGTTATCCCTGTAGAAGTTTCCCATGCCTCGTCCTGAGAATCTCAAATCTCAAATTTCAAATCTCAAATTGCGAACCGCGGGATCAGTCTTTGATTCCCTTTTCTTTGATCGCCTTGATCATGCGGGGCACGACCTCGTTGAGGTCGCCCAGGATCTTGTAGTGGGCGACGTTGAAGATCGGCGCATCGGGATCGTTGTTGATCGCGACGATCTTCTGGCTGCCGGTCATGCCCGCCTGATGCTGGATCGCGCCGCTGATGCCCACGGCGATGTACAGGCTCGGGCGGACGGTCGTGCCGGTCTGGCCGATCTGGTGGTCGTGGTCGATGAAGCCCAGGTCGACGGCGGCTCGCGTCGCGCCGGGGGCGGCCCCCAGGCAGTTGGCCAGATCCCAGACGAGCTTGAAGTTCTCTTTGCTCCCCACGCCCGCGCCGCCGGCGACGATGATCCTCGCAGCCTTCAGATCGACCTTCTTGGCCCTCGTGTGCTCCTGAAGGATCTCGATGGGAAGGTCGTCGTTCGCCATCGCGATGCTCTCGACGACGATCTCGCCCTTGCGCTTGGCCTTGGGCTCAGGCATCGGCATAACGCCTTCGCGGACCGTCGCCATCTGCGGCCAGCGGTCGTAGTTGATGATCGTCGCGATGATGTTGCCGCCGAAGGCGGGGCGGATCTGGAACAGCAGGTTCTTGTGAACCTCGCCGGTCTTGGCGATTTCATGATCGCCGATCTGGAGATCCGTGCAGTCGGCGGTCAAGCCCGCCTTGGCCGCGCTGGCGATCCGCGGGGCCAGGTCGCGGCCGGCGGTCGTCGCTCCGTAGAGCACGACCTGCGGCTTGTGCTTGTGCATCAGGTCGAGAATGACCTTGGCGTAGCTGTTGGTCTGATAGGCCCCCAGCAGCGGGTTCTCGACGAGATAGACCTTGTCGGCCCCGTGCTTGACCAGCTTGGTCGCCAGCTTGTTCACGCCGTCGCCCAGGAGCACGGCCGCCATCTTCACCTGCAACGTATCGGCCAGGTGCCTCGCCTTGCTCATGAGCTCCAGCGGCGTATCCTCCAGCCGCCCGCCATGCTGCTCGGCGAACACCCACACTTCCCCTGGTCGATTCACTTCAATCATGCTTGATTTCTCGTCGTCCTTTTCGTCGTCAAATCCAACTCTCTAGTCCGAGAGCATATTACGGAACAATTGCCCTGATGTCATCGATGGCTCTTGGGGGGCTCTGCCCCCAAACCCC
Organism: Phycisphaerales bacterium; assembly: GCA_039679525.1. Taxonomy (GTDB): domain Bacteria; phylum Planctomycetota; class Phycisphaerae; order Sedimentisphaerales; family Anaerobacaceae; genus PLanc-01. The sequence continues at coordinate 3,833 of JBDKUU010000551.1, forward strand.
CGGCATTTTTCGCTTTGGGCCAATGGCATGATATTGGAGGCATAGCGCACACACCCCACATCCCGCACCTGATATCCCTCACCGTTTCCGGAGATTCCTGGTAGGCTATAGATGCTGCTGCGGAGGGTAGGGCTCTGCTGGCAAGCACCCCGCCCCCGGGCGCAAGCCCGCGCTGCGGGAGGGCTGCAGTCCAGTGGCACGGGCGATGCTGTCGAAGCGGAGGCAAAGTCTTGCCTCAGTATCACCATGCTACTGGCCCAAAGCGCAAAATGCCAGGGGTCCGGGGACAGAGTCCCCGAGAGACTCCGAACATTCAACCTGCATTTGGGATCGTTTCTGCTCATGCCTGCCTTGCACCGTCGCGCGAGGTGATGTCTCAGCTATGCGATGATCTTGTCCTGGATCAACTCGTGGATCATGGCGCCGACGCCTTCTTCCGTCGGGGCGATGGTCTTGCTCTCCTTGGCGGCCAGGACGACGCTCTGGATGCGATGGACCTTGGTCGGCGAGCCGCTGCGGCCGCACCAGTTGAGGTCCGCGTTCAATGCGGTCAGGTCCCACTGCTGGATGAGCAGGCCCCGCTGGGCCAGGGCGTCCGCCTCTTTCTTCGCCAGGCTCTTGATCGTCGCCTCGTCCGCCGTCGGGTTGGCGGCCTTGACGCTCTGCTCGATCTCGGCCAATGTCCGGGCGTTTTTATATTTCATCATCTGCCGGGCCGCGCCCACTCGGGGTTCGCCGGCGTCGCCCGTGACGGTCAGCAGGACGGGCAGGGGGGCCCGAACCAGTTGCCAGCCGTTGCCGATGTTTCGGCGGGCCGTGATCTTGCGATCTTCAAGACCTTCCAACGCTTCGACGTACGTGATCTGGGTGATCCCCAGCTTCTCTGCGAGCTGCGGACCCACCTGGGCGGTGTCGCCGTCGATGGCCTGGCGGCCGCACAGGACGATGTCGTAGTTCAGCTTGCGGACAGCGCAGCTCAGAATGTAGCTGGTCGCCAGGGTGTCGCTGGCGGCGGCCCGGGCGTCGGTCACGAGAATGGCTTCATCGGCCCCGCGATAGAGGGCATCCCGCAGGATCTTCGTCGCGCCGGGCAGGCCCATCGTGATGACGGTGACCCGGCCGCCGAAACGGTCTTTGATTCGCAACGCCATTTCGAGGGCGTTGAGGTCTTCCGGATTGAAAATGGCCGGCAGCGCCGAGCGGTTCACCGTGCCGTCGTCGTTCATGACTTGGCCGGTGATCCTGTGTGTGTCCGGCACCTGCTTGGCCAGCACTACGCAGTTATACCCCACCTGAGGTCTCCTATTGTCTTCGTTGCTTGCTTACGTTTTTTCGAAACGCCATAGTGTACCCGGCGGGACGTCCTGGTCAACTCAAAAGTGCCTTGGGGCCAAACCTCGCGTTCCCGGACGTCGTATAAAAAATGATAAACCCACGCCGGAAATCCGCCGAAAGAGGATCCTGTGGAATGCCTTTGTGTTGCAGAATGAGTGAAAAATGGTTTGACTTCGGTGCCGATAACCTCATAATGGCCCTCGCGGCGACGGTAGTTTTATCGGATGTCGGAGCTGAAGTCGAGCTTCTGATCGAAAGGATGCGGCCCCTGGAGTGCCCGGGGGATTCTGAATGAGTACCGAGACCTCTTACGACACGCTGTTCGGACGGATGGCGGTGGATCAGGGGCTCTGTACGGACGAAGAACTGCGCCGAGCCGTACAAGAGTACAAAGAACGCCGCAAGACCGACCCCCTGATGCTCCAGGATCTGATGATTCAGCTTGGCTACCTCACGGCCAGCCAGGCGGAACGTCTCAAGACCGCCGTCAAAGAGAGCAAGGTCGCCGCCACGCAGATCCCCGGTTACAAAATCCTCGGCAAGCTCGGGGCCGGCGCCATGGCCGTCGTGTACAAAGGCAAGCAGCTCAGCCTCAACCGCAGCGTCGCGATCAAAGTCCTGCCGCGTCGTTTCACAGAGAATCCCGAGTACGTCCAGCGGTTCTACAAGGAAGGGCAGGCCGCCGGCAAGCTCAACCATCCGAATAGCGTCCAGGCCATCGACGTCGGCGAGGCCGGCGGATACCACTACTTCGTCATGGAGTATGTCGAAGGCAAGACGATCGCCGACGACATCAGCAACGGCCACATCTTCGGCGAGCAGGA
>JBDKUU010000552.1:0-21479 GCA_039679525.1 Phycisphaerales bacterium
GGCATGCTCGTCGAAAAGCAGTGCCGCAGAATGTTCCAGGGCGACGTGGCCGCCCCGGAGATTGAAGACCCTGCGACCGCCCGAAGCGAGGCGGAGAAAGAGCTGATCGTCGAGCGAAACCGCGGCCGGCTCCAGGCCCGGCTTGAAGAAATGCTTCGTCAAGCCGAAGAGGAGGCCTCGCGATCGAAAGAGCCCAGCGAGTTTCTCGCCCGGTGCGGCGTCGTCGTGCAGTCGGACCTTATTCACAAGCAAAATGAAGGCGCGACCCGCGTGGACAACCTGGCGGGCCTGTTCCGAACCGTCGCCCGCAACTACATGATCGACGTGCTCGGGTCGCGGGACTTTGCCTCGACCACGAAGCGCGGCGAAGCGATCTCCACGGGCGGCGTCTTCTCCAACGACCTCGTCCGCCAGAACCTCTCGGATCTGCTTCACATCGAGATCGAGCGGCCCGCCCACCATCAGAACATCGCGGCGATCGGGGCGGCCGCCAAGGCGCTCGAGGAAAAGAACACCTTCGTCATGGACCTGGCCCAGCTCCGCAACGTCGCGGAGTACAGCCGGGAGAAACGCAAGTTTGCCCCTGCCCTGTCCAAGAGCCTGGCGAAGGTCCGGGCCACGAACGAGACCCTGCCGCCGGAGATTCCCGCCGGCACGGAAGTGGTCCTCGGCATCGACGGAGGCAGCACCACGACCAAAGGCGCGCTCGTCGAGATCAAGACGGGCAAGCTCCTCGACAAGCTCTACATCAAAACGCACGGCAACCCCGAGGAGTCCCTCAAGCGGGTGCTGAAATATCTGTCGCGACACAAGGCCAACGTGATCATCAAGGGCGTCGGCGCGACCGGCTCGGCGAGAAAGCTCTATGAGAAGATCCTCATGAGCAAGAGCAGGAGCCGCGAGCTGGCCCAGCAGGGTCTGGCTCTCGCGGACCGGATCACCGACGAGATCACCTGCCACGCCCTCGGCGTCAAGCACAACAACCCCGAGGTCGACACGATCTTCGAGATCGGCGGCCAGGACATGAAGTTCACCAGCTTCAACAAGGCCGGCGCGGTCAAAGAAGCGAAGATGAACTACAGTTGCCAGGCCGGCTCCGGCCAGACGCTCGAGAACATGGCCGACGTGATCAACCTCAACGTCGAGAGCACGCTCCAGGACGCGGCCCTCCGCGCCGAACGCGTCCCGATCATCGACTCGACCTGCGGCGTCTTCATGGAGATGGACGAGAACCGCCTCATCGCGGAAGGGTTCAGCCGGGACGAGATCGCCGCCGCGATCATCCGCGGCACCGCGGCCAGCTACTTCTATAAGTTCGTCGGCGGCTCGCAGCACGCCGGCGACCAGTGCTCCGCACAGGGCGGCCCCGCGCTGGGCAAAGCGTTCCTCGCGGCCCTGGCCCAGGTGACGGAGAAACAGATCGAAGGCTACCCGCACCGCGAGATGTTCGGCGCCTGGGGACAGGCCCTCGACATCATCCAGGGAATCAAGCAGCTCGAGCAGGAAGGCAAAAAGTACGGCACCGCGTTCCGCGGCTGGGGCATCATCGACATGGCCTTCCACAAGAGGAAGGTCCTGTGCCGCGAGCTGTTCGCCGACAAATCCTGCGGCATCCGCGACTGCCAGCTCGAAGTCTTCAGCATCGAGGACGACGAGATCATCACCGGCGGCTTCTGTCCCCGCGGCAACTCGGAATCCGCCAAGAAGCCCAAGACCAACTACGTCGACCGCTATCACAAAATCTACGAGAAGCATTTCAAGAAGCAGGGGTGCCTGTTCGGCGAGCTCGGCACGATCAGTCCCGAAGGGCCGACGGTCGGCATCAAGCGAAGCATGGCCACGCTGGGCACCAAGGGCGTCTGGAGCGCGGCCCTGTTCCGCAAGCTCGGGTTCTTCCCGGTCGTTTCGCCGCGAAGCGACAAGGACATCGCCAAGATCGGCGTGGACAACTCGCGAACCGAGTTCTGCATCGCACGCAAGCTCGCCACGGGCCACGCCGCCATCCTCAACGACAGTCCCGAGCTCAAGTACCTCTTCAATCCGAGCTTCATCGAGGTCCGCCAGCCCAGTCCGCCGGACCTGAAATACTGCATCTATACCGAGTCCGAGGGCTACATCCTCAACGATGTGCTCTCGCTCGACAAGAATCGCCAGATCAATCCGATTCTCCACTTCGGCGACATGCCCCTGCTCGTCCGCGAGTTGCGGAAGGAGTTCGCCAGGCTGGGCTTCCAGTACAGCGACAGGCAGATGCGCGAGGCCATCCGCGGCGCGGACCAGGCCGAGGAGCAGTTCAAGGCCGAGCTCTACGCCGAGGGGGACAAGTTCCTCCGGCAGGTCGAGCAGGAGAACACGCGGGCCTACGTCGGCATCGGCCGGGACTACGTGATCCTCGATCCCGAGGCCAGCTCCAGCTCCGGGGCCATGTTCTCGCAGGTTCGCGGGCTCGACTACATCCCGCAGCAGTTCCTCGAGCACCGGTTCGACAACATCTCGCTCGACGAGTTCGTCGAGAACGAGTTCTGGAACCAGAGCGTCAAGATCATGAAGGCCAACGTCTTCGTCGCGGACCATCCGAACCTGTTCGCGATCCGCATGATCAACTTCGCCTGCGGGCCCGACAGCCTGAAGATCTACCAGGAAGAGCAGATCCATCTGGCGGTGGGCAAGCCCCTGCTGGTCCTGGTCACCGACGGCCAGACGAACAACGCGCCGTTTGTCACGCGGACCGAGGCCCACGAGCGAGTTGTCAGCCAGAGCCGCCCAGTGCGGCTGGACATCGACAAGGTCAAGATCCACGCTTCGAACAACTATGATAAGCGGGTCTGGCTCGTCCCGTACATGGGCGACGCCAGCCACATGGCGGTCGCGGGCCTCCAGCACTTTGGCATCGACGGCAAGGTCCTGCCGACCAATACGCCCCGCGGCTACGAAGTCGCGCGGAAGCACGTCTCCACGGAGGTCTGCTACCCGCTCAAAGGCGTGGTCGGCGACGCCATCGGATTCCTGCAGGAGCAGATCGAGCAGACCAGCCTCAAGGCCGTCGAGGACAAGTATCTCGTGATGCTCCCGACGACCAGCGGCCCGTGCCGGTTCGGAAAATACAGTGAAGTGCTGCGGCACTTCATGAAGATCGAAGGCCTCGAGAAGATCCCGGTCGTGGGACCATCCTCCGAGACCGACTACATCGACATCCCCCTGCCCGGCGGGATGGGCTCGTCCGACAGCATGAAGATGCAGCAGATCCTGTTCAAGGGGATCAATGGGTCCGACCTCTTGGAGGATGTCGTGCGACGCTTCCGGCCGTACGCGGAAGACAAGGCCATGATCGACGCCCTCAAGACCGCCCGGCTCGAAGAGTTGGGGCGGATCGTCACCGCAGGCGCGGACGTCAAGAAGCTCCAGGAATGGGGCCGCGAAACCGTCTCCACGTTCAAGGCCGCGGGCGTCCGCCAGCACGAGCGATTCCCGCTGATTCTCTACGTCGGCGAAATCTACATGCGGCAGCACGATCCGTACACCGATTTCGTTATCCATCGGCTCGAGGAGAACGGGCTGGAGGTCGTCCGCGACCCGATCACCGACTGGCTGTTCTACGTCAACAAGATGAACCTTCGCAACGCGAAACGCGACATGGGCCTGGGCGTCCGATCGGCCGATTTCGGCAGGGTCCTTCGCTCGATGGGCAAGGCCGGCAAGTCGATTCTCAAGGGCACGTACATGGGCCACGTGGCACAGAAGCTGGCGGAGCCCTTCCACGAGGTGCTCGAAGGCCGACACGTCCTGCCGCACCCGATGGAGATCATCGAGACCCTCGAGAAAGCCCACGAAACGCACGGCAACATCGAGGGCGAGTCGCCGCTGAGCACCGGCATCGCTTATTACCTGATGCACGAGATGGTACACCCCCACGGCGACGCCTACGTCTCCGGCATCTTCCACGTGGGGCCTTTCACCTGCATGCAGGAGGGCGTCGCGACGGCCAAGATCGAGGCCATGGTCAAGGAGTACCGAAAGAAGAAACCCGACCTGGTCTTCCCGATCATCCACGCCTTCTTCGGCGATTCGGCCAGCGCGAACCTCGCCTCCGAGATCGCGGTCTTCAGAGAGCAATGCTATCAGAAGCGCGATCTGTTGCGGCAGCAGCACGGCACGCACCCTCATCACGGCCCCGAGATCCGCGACGTGCCCGCCGGCCACAAGCACGCGGACGCCGGCGTCAAGAAGATCGGCAGCTAAAAACCAGTCATCCTTCCGGGTGGCAGGCTGAGCTTCATAGAAAAAAGAGAAGGCCGCGAGCGTTGGGCTCACGGCCTTCTTCCTTTGGGACAGGACGACAGTAGACGTCATTCCATGCAGCTATCCATCCACAGTTGCATCAGCTCGACGAGGTCATTGAAGTCCACCTTGCTGTCGCCGTTTCGGTCCTGGCAGAGCGAGCAGGTGCCTTCGGGCGTGATCAGGTAGTCTTCGGTCTCGCCGGCCTCGTAGCCGTCGATCGGGCCGGAGCCGCCGTTGCCGAGCACGCCGGGCGTGGCCCCGCCCTTCCACGGCTTCTCCGACAGGGTGATCCGCATCCAGACCTTCTCGGGTCCCTTCGCCGGGTGCCAGGCGAGGAAGGCCGGCGTGGCGATCTTGTGCACTCCGGCGGACAGGCCGTAGAGGTACTGGTTCTGCACGGCCCATTCGGAGACCTTGCGGCCGCCGGCGACCAGCTCCGGCGTGGTGGCGCCGTCGTCGTCCCAGTCGCCGTCGCGGTTCCAGTCGAACCAGACGTTGACCCACATCTCGGCGTTGGGCTGGATCACGCTGACGTTGTACTCGAAGCTCGCGAATTCGCCGTTGGGCAGCGTCAGCGGCAGGATCACGCCGTCATCGGCGCCGTCTTTGTCCGATTCGTCGCGGCTGGGGTTCAGGTTCGTGGTCGGGTCTTCATCCGCGCCTTTGTCGGCGTCGATCTCCAGCGTGGCGCCGGCTCCCAGCACCGCCAGGGCCAAGGGGTCCTTGTGCAGCGGGCCGCGGGGCTTGCCGGCGGGCGTTTCGAACACGGTCGGGAAGTTGCCCTGGATCGGGTTCTGGCCGGCCATCGTGTAGGCGGTCATGCGCTTGCCGACGTTGTTGGAGCCGTCGGGGGCGTCGCCGAGGTCGAACTCGCCGGGAGCGGTGCCTGCGCAGGTGATCGTCAGCAGGCCCTGTCCGACCAAGCTGTCGAAGCCGCCGACCTCGATCAGGTACGACTGGTTCGCGACTGCGTCGAACGTCAGTTCCGAGGTCAGGCCGTTGGTGTCGTCGTTGAAGCCGATCACGCGGTCCTGGCCGGGGTCGGCCTGCGCGCCGCGGTAGACGACCAGCATCGTGTCGAACTGGCTGCCTGCCAGGCTCACGGTCGCACGGCCCGCGGCGGACGGCGTGTACTTGAACCACAGATTGGGGCTTGTGATGTAGAGGCCCTGGCCGTCGGGCGTCGCCAGACGGGTGTCGAACGCGAGCTTGTCCACTTCAGCGACAGCGGTGGCGTTTGCGCTCATGTCGTTGCCCGGGCCGCGGAGGGCCAGTTGCTCGATCTCGGTCTTCGGCAAGGCGCGATCGTAGATCCTCGCGTCGTCCAGCTCGCCGTTGAAGTATGAGCCTGAGGTCTTCGTGCCGTCGAACTTGTCGGCCTGAGATCCCGCGCCGAAGAACCCGAAGCGGGTCGCGCCGCTGCCGAAGAGCTTGCCGCTCGTGCCGGAGCCGCCGGCGGTTCCGTCGATGTAGACGGTCATCTTTCCGTTGTCGAACACGGCCGCCACGTGGTGCCAGTTGCCGTCGTCGACGCGGGCCGTGCTGCGAATGCCCGCTACGCCGGCGTCGGTCGCGACGAGCCAGCCGATCTGCCCGTCGTCGGCGACGTTGCCGTTGATCACGAGCTGCCAGTAGTGGTCGCGGTCGAACGACGCAATGATCTGATCGACCGCCTTGGTCGTGCGAACCCACGTGGCGACTGTGACGGCCTGCATGCCTTTCTGATTGTATTTGAGTTTGTCGATCGCGACGTAATCATTCGTCCCGTCGAACTTCAGAGCGTTGGCCTTGAAGCCTTTCACCCACACGGGCCCATTCTTCAACGTCCCGTCATTGCCAAGGCCCGTCGCATCGACGGCCTTGGTCCCGGACGTCTCGTCGAACTTCCACCAGCCCTTGAGCGACGCGTCGCCCCCGGCCGCTCCGACATCCTGGCCCCGCACCGCGGGAAGGGCCATCGCCAGCACGCTGCAGATTACCATCAACCGTTTCAACATGACTTGACTCCTATTCTTTACGATCCCATGTTCGTCGGGCCGCCGCCGTGCGGACACGGCGGGACCCCGTATGTCCAGCTTGGAGCTACGATGTTTTCCCCTGGTGACGTGGATGCGGCGGTGAGGATTGCCATGAAGATCCCGGGCCGACCACAGGACCGCGTGCCCGCCTTCCTTTGATTCGACGCGTCATTGACGGGCGTCGCAGTCGCAAATATAGTGCCGCCGCCGGGCGGGACGTAACGCGGGTTTGAAAAGGATCGGGTGTTTTTTTTTGTGGCGGAGTCGGATCCGTCCGCGGAGATCCGGAAGGGATGAAAGAAAGGGGGCGCTTGAGCCGCCCCCTTGCGAGTCCAATGACGCGACAGACTCTTTCCGACTGGCGTCTACTTGCCCTGGTTGTCGAGGACGAGCTTCTCGTCCGCGACGCTAACGGCTCCGTCGCCGTTGACGTCGGCCCAGTAGTTGTAGTCGGAGGCCATCGCCGTCTGGATCGTGGACAGGTCGACGAAGTTAATCTTCCCGTCGCCCATGCGCTGCCGATCGGACGGAGGATTCTGGCCGGTGTAGACGTCGCCTGCCAGCAGATGATCTGCGCCGGTGAAGTCCACGACCAGATGCCCGCAGAAGTAGTCGTCGGCCACGACCTTATGAACGACCGCCAGGTTCCACGCGGTCTTGGCCATGATCGAGGCGATCTCGCCGAAATCTTTCGGCGCCGCAAGCTCATAGGTCCCCACGAGGTCACAGTATCCTTCGAGACGCTCGAACTGAACCACGCGCGTCGACGTGAACGTCTGACCGGCCTTGTCCGTCACCGTGAAGACGACCTCGCGGAGCGATCCGACGAAGCCCTGAAGCTCGATCAATCCGCTGATGATCAGCTTCGGACAGACCTTGAACGCCGCGTCCGCGACGAGCGACTTGTTCCCTGCGCAGTCGACGGCCGACGCCTTGACGAGCGCAGCTCCCGGAGCGGTGTCGGCGGTCACCTCGAAGGTGTATTTCCATTTGCCTGCGCCGCTGCCGACTCCTGTGTGCGTGATGTCCTCCACGACGCCGCAGGCTGTGATCACCTGCACGCTGGGACGGCGCAGAGCCGTGCCGCAGTTGTCGGTGGCCTCGACATAGATCTCCACGGCGCCGATGGCGGCGCAGGCCAGGTCCGTGCAGGAGCCCGGCGTGCAGGTGCCGTAATCCGCGGGTCCGCTGCAGCAAGGATTACTGGCCGGCTTCTGAGTCGTGCAGGGGCAGACGCTCAGGTTGAAATCCAGGCCGCACTTGGTGTGCTTGATCGACGTGATCGATACGACCGGCGCGGTCTCATCCACGGTGATCGCGACAGCCGCCCCGCAGTTGAGAGTGACCGGTTGCGCCGGCTGACAGGGGCAAACACAACTGTCCACCGAGTTGGCCTGCGCGGAGGTGATCTTGATGCTGCCGGCGCATTCCTGCTTGCAAGCCGTCAGCGTCAGGATCGCCAGGGTATTGTCGGCCATGGTGCCGATGGCGTTGAACTCGGGAGGCAGCAACCCCATGGTGAAGGTGATGCTGTTGCTCGTGCGTTTGGAGGCGATGACGTCGGTCCAGAAAGGCTCGCCGGGCTTGACGTCGGACGCACAGAAGACTCCTGCGGGGTCGAACTGAACAGTCGCCTGAACGAGGTTGATCCGTGAGTCCAGTCCCTGCAGCTTGACGGCGACTTCGATCTGCTCGCCGGGCTGAACGCATTGATCGCAGGGGGAAATCTCCAGATAGATGCTGTTGGCCGCTTGGGCCACGCCGCCCAGATATGCCGCACAGACGCACATCCACACCGTGATCCACGTTTGCTTTCTCATGTCACAATCCCTTTCTTCAATCACCCTCATAGTGATTGGTCCTGCTCTCCGCTCGGGAGCGAGCAGGATGAACATCCCAATTCATTCGCGTAACTGCTAGTCGGTCCTTCCATCGATTTCTGTCATGGGGACTCGGGTGGGTCCATACGCATCACCTCCTTCCGGGTGCTCCTTTGCGCGCAGAACATCCTTGCATCCTCTTTCGAAGGGGGTACAATGGGGGACGGAGACCGGGGCACCTCGTGTGCCTCGGCGCTCCGTCAGCATGGACCAGTGTCTTCACTTGCCGGTGGGCACTGGTCCATCCCTTTTGCAGGTCTTTGCAGACCTGAGATCTCCGAAAGCGGTTTTCAGCACGATTCTTGCGCTGCTCTCCTGTACTCCTTTCCTGTTTCTCTTGCCTGCTCCTATGCCAAGCATAAGGAGTCTACACACACCTTCTCCATGAATCGGCCCGAGGGACCCTGCGGGCACGCTTGCCCCTGGTCGCGGGGCGACTCGGTCTCCTGTTGTGGTCTCGATCCTCCATACATCCAACCTGTCCCCGTGGACATCTCTGTCCATGAAGAGACAAAAGTATAAGGTGGCCTCGTGTGTCCGTTTTCCGTAGTTGGTCGTTGAGTACCCCCTGTACTCTGAGAAAAGGACATTGTCAAGCAAATTTCCTGTTTTGACATGAAGAGAGATGCCGCGCGCTGCTCGCATGATCGCAGAATGCGGAGGTAGCGCATCCGGATGAATACGTATACTTTTTGTGGGATTCGTCGAACTATCGCGGCGCTGTGGCCGCCGGCTCAATGTCTCGCGCCCGGGCCAAGAGCCACGGGTCACGAGTCACTGTCCGCCTGTCGCGGCTTGCATCAGCTCGGCGTTGTCCACCCACATCAGGAAGAACAGCGCAGCGTCCGGCTCGCGTTTCTTGACGCAGATCAGGAACGGTTTGTCGAACCGCAGATGTCGGGGCTTGATCGACTGCTGCGGCGGTCGCCCTGCGCCCGCGAATTCTGCGACGGATTTCAAGACGACGCCCGTCCGGCTCAAACTGAAATCGATTCGCTGCATCGCCTCGAAGATGGAGTAGTCCGAGTATTTCTCATTGGCGAAGGGCTTGCCTGTCAGTTCCTCGACATGATGCGTGAGCCTGTACAGAACGTCGGGGACGGTCATACTGTCGATCGGTCGCAGCTTGGAAAGGGCCGCGTAGTCCGGATCGTCTCTGAACCTGGCGATCCTCTCCTGTAAGAGGCGCTGGGCTTCGCGCAATGTGCCGCACCTGGGCACGCGGGCCAGAATCACCTGATAGGGCCTGGTGTGGATGCACAGATCGACCGCGAATTCGTCGGCGTCGGGGTCGTCGCCGTATTCATAGTGGAGAATGTCGACTTGTCCGCGAATCGGCGTGCTGTCGACGCCCGGCCCGGACGTGCAGAATGAAGTGACGTTGGTCTTCCGGCCGTCCGAGGCGCTGAAGGCAAAGGGATCGATGTTGGCGCAGTACGGGTGCGCGAACGCCACGTTCACACTCAGATAGCTGTATGCCACGGCGGCCTTCGGCAGTTGTGCATGTCCTCTGCCGAAGCTGGGCACAGGTTCGTCGGGGAAGCGAGCCGCCATGTCCCTACGGATCTGTTCGTCGATGCCGTCTGTTAAGAAGCCTGCGTTGGCGCAGTAGGATTGCGGCTCGATGCTCGTCGTGGGGAAGGCCGCCCGATTCAGGCGGTTCGACAACTCCTCGGCCCCGGCCAGTCGGATCGGCTCGCCGATGACGTCGGTCTTGAGCCGGTCCCAGGCCATTTGAAGCGTCGAGCACCAGATCGCGTTCTTGTGCTCCGGCAGCGGGCAATCCAGCGTGGCGACCACCGCTGTCTGCCCGAGGCTCGCGGAATCGACTTGCCTCGCTTGCGGGGTCACTGTGGTTGTGAACGGGCCCGGATCGTGGAGCAGGACCGAGTCCTCCCGGTTCGTGGGCACGTAATTCATAAGCGTGGGCACATAACCGGAGGGCGCGCCTCCGTCGATGTGGTTCGAGATCTTGTAGATATTGTCGCGATCGACGCCGCAGTCGCTTCTGTTTTCGAACGAAACATGCCCGTCGACGAACAGGACGTTCTGCCCATCTCGGTTATGTGACGGGGAGTTGCCACGTCGAGCGCGTTCGCTGGGTTCTCTTGCTCCGACGGGATCGGGCTGGAACAGCTCCGGCCGCTGCGGCTCCCCCTCGCGAGTGAGCAGCCAGGGATTGCGGTCCGCTGCGATCGCCATGCGGGTGTCGTCTGACGTTGACAATCCGTGTGGGCCGAAAGGCGACTGGCAGGCGTAGCTGCAATGGTCGGCTGCGTCAGGCCCGAAGTCCCACGCGTCGCTGAGCTTGAAATCCTCGGGCATGCCCGGTAGATCCGACAACTTGAACTCCGTGCTCCCGACGTCGCCGGGGCAGACGCAAGCCTTCGGATGAAGTCCCGCGTACTTGACGAGCAGATAGAAAGCCGAACTGATCGTGGCCTTTCCTCCGCGGCCGTCCGGGGCGGCGCCGAATGCAGATTGACGAGTGGGCGCGTCCCAACGGGGCATATTCCCCCAAATGGCGCCAGGCCCGCCCGGCTGGGGGAACCTGCCTTCGTGGTCGTTGGCGTAGAGAAGCATGGCCTTGCCGATCTCGGCCAGATGAGCGAGGCAGACCTCGCGCGAGGCGTCGGTCCTCGCATGCCGGCACGCCGGCACGATCATCGCGACCGTCAGCATCCCGATCAACACGACCACGAGGACTTCGAGCCGAGTGATCCCTCTGTACTCATGATCTCTTGCCATGTTCTTCTCCCATCCGATTCTACCTCAGCGACCCTCTGCGTCCTCGGCGGTTGAATCTTTCTTCTCAGTCGTGCACGGTCGTGTCGTAGCGGACGCCGTCGGGGACCGGGACGGGGACTGCGACCGTCACGCCGTGGTCGCCTTGCGTGGTCTGCGTGGAGTCGACTGCGATGAAGGCGGTGTACGCGCTCATCAGGCCGTACTCCAGAGCCGTCTGCTTGATCTCATTGGGCAGGGTCGAGCTCGCGTTGTACGTCGCCTGGGCCGCGAGGTCCTCAATCCGCTTGCGGGCCCAGACGCAGGCGATTCCGGGATGCGTGGACCGGCCGTCGAATTTCACCGGGATGCGGATCTCCTTGTCGTCTTCGCCCGCCCGGCCGGCGATGCGGATCGCAGTGCCCTTCTGGCCTTTGAAGCGGCCTGTCACGACGATGGGCCGGCCGACGAAGAGGTCCGGAATCCGGCGGGGGTAGACGTCCGTGACATCGAGGTCGCCCCAGTCGATCTGCACGTCGGTCAACGCCGGATGACTGATGCGGTCGTAAAAGAGGTCCACGACTTCCGTGCTGTTGTCGTTGAGGCCGATGTACGCGACGGCGCCTTTGCCCAGCTTGGCCATGCGGTCGAGCAGGTAGCGGTTGACGGACGTGCCGACGCCGAAGCTGAAGATCCGCGCGGAGCCCAGCCGCTGGTGGATCTCGCCCAGAATCTCCATTTCGTTGCCGATGAAGCCGTCGGTCATGAATGAGACCAGCCGAAGCCGGCGCGGGTCGTGCGGGAAATCGAGGGCCGCCTTGATGCCTTCGATCATCATTGTGCCGCCCTCGCCGCGGAGATCGTCCACGTACGAGAGGGCCCGCCGCACGTTGTCCGGCGTCGCAGGGACGGGCTCGCGGCCGAACTTCGACGAACTCATCGAGAACTGGATCACCTGGAAGGTGTCGTCGGGCTCGAGCTTTCGCAGGGCCCGCTTGACGGCGTCCTTGGCCTTGGCGATGGGCTCGCCGCTCATGCTGCCGGAGCAGTCGAGGACGAAGACCATCTCCATCGGGGCTCGCTTGAGTTGCTTCAAATCCTCCGGCGGATAGAGCATCAGCGTGAAGAACCCGCCCCGCTGGTCGCGATGCGTCACGAGGGCGGACTTGACCGCGTCCCCCGCCACTTTGAACCGCAGGACGAAGTCCTTGTTTGGGATGTTGTCGAGCTCGCTGAGCTGCACACGGACCTTTTCGGAGCCCTCGCTGTCCTTCTTGATCGCGTGACTGGAGCAGGCGACCTCTTCGATCTTGACGCCGGCGTCGATGTCCACGGCCAGCGAGATGTCGTGCCCGCTTCGCTCGTTGGGCTTCAGGTACTGGACTTCGGTCGGCTGGCCCGAGCGACCCGCCTTGCCCCGGCCGACCGCCGCGACGCCGTCGGTCGAGCCCGCCGGGTTGAACCGCGGGCCCACGACCATCGGGAAGACGAATTCGTACCAGCCGTCGGCGTAGGCGAGCGCGTTGAAGTACTTGATATTGACGTCGATCTGCTTGCCGGGCTCGATGTTGGCGACTCGCTGCGTGAAGATGTTCGGCCGCTCCTGGGTGAGCAGCGAGGCGACGTAGCCCTGACGGCGGGCCTCGCGATAGATCTCCTCGGCCTCCTGCCGCTCGCGGATGATGCCGCGAATCCGCCGGTCGCCGATGACCATGATGAACTCGTTGACCGCCGCATTGTCCGGCAGCGGGAACACGTACACCGCCTCGATCTTCTCGCTGAACGGGTTCTGGAACTGCTGCGTGACTTCGACGGTGGCGATATACCCGCAGACGCGTCCCTTCACATCGGTATGCTTGAGCGGCAGCGGCGCCTTCTCCGTCCCCCTCTCGACCATCATCGCCCCGCACCCCGGCGTGTCATACTCCGACCCCGCCGCCCGCGACGTCCTCTCGCGTGCGATCACCCAAATCTCATCCTCCGTCACGCTCGCCCACTCGGTGCGAACGATCTCCGGCGTCGCCGGTCCGTTCCGTTTTTCGAGAGAACTCCGACTGTAGTATAGAGAGCTCAGGCTAGGGTCGCTCGTTGACTGTGAATCCCCGGGATTACTCATCATATACCATGCTTCTGGATCTGTAGATTGCCGCGTCTGTTCTGTTGCACTCGGTGCACAGACCACGGTCGTCTGGGGCCTGCATTTGAGGTTCTTTGCGTCCTGACATGAGCAACAGATCATGAGGATAGTCGAGATGACGAGAAACGAGATCGATGCGAGGATGGTTCTGGTTTTCACTTTTGTTCTCCCTTTTCCAGCGTGATTTCGACAGGCAGATTCTCGCCGTTTGCGTCGGCGGCGGTGGTCAGACTCAATGCGTATTTCGGCTCGGCGTCGCCCGTGATTTGCAGGTGGATCGTGGCGATTCGCGTTCGGGTCGTGGGCAGGTCGTTGCCCGTGTTGAAGGCGGCGATGATGATTCTGTCGTTCTGCAGGGCCGCCGGGTCGTAGTACGGGGCCTCCTTGAACGCGGGGTGCTCGCCGCCCTCGACGCCGACGATCTTGACCTGCGGCTCGTAGCGAAGCCGAGATGCGTTGTCTTCCTCCGGAGGGAATGTCTTTATGGGCGTGGCACAAACAAGCTCGAACTGGTACGCCGCCAAGGGCTTGCCCGCCGGGTCGAGGTAGATGTGCACCGGGGCGAAGCGGACCTTCGCGGGGCCGGGCTTGCTTGCCCGAACGACCTGCGGCGCGAGGATGCAGGAGGCGGCCAGGACAGCGATGAGGACGGGTTCTGAACGCGGGCCCAGGATGGTTCTCATGTCATGCCCCCTTTCCCAGGACGGCGGCGAATGGGAAGCGGCGCGTCGGGTTCTCGGGTAGGGTGCGTACCACGCACCGTTCTTCTTGTTCCGAGGTTTCGGTGCGTGGTACGCACCCTACGGAGACCGGACTCACTCGCTCCGCGGCCAGGGCGACCGCGTCGACGTCGTCGCGATCCACCCGGCCGTCGCCATTGACGTCCCACTCGGCGGCAGTCGGGCCGCGGGACTCGAGGCTTTTCGCGAGTCGGAAGGCGTCGAGGATGTCCACGCGGCCGTTGCCGTCGAGGTCAATCCGCTGCTCCGTCGCGGCCGATTGATAATTGATGATGGATGATGGATGATTGTGCGGGGCCGATCCATGGTACAGGAACACGCCGATCGCGACCACGGCCGCCGCGGCGGCGATTCCGCCGGCCCAGCGGATGCGCAGAATGAGCGGGCGGGGCTTGGCGAGGCGGCGACGCGCCTGGTCCAGGATGGCTTTGTCCACCTGGGGCGGCACCGACCCGGCCGGCTGGTACAGGGCCCGCAGGTCCTTGCGGAACCGGTCGGACACGGGCCGCTCACGGTCATCAGATTGTCTGTTTTGATCAGTCATAATTGGTTCTCCTGAAGGTGAAGCACGCGAGGAGCGTGGAAAGTTGCACGAGGCGCGGATTTTTCTTCGTTCGTAGTGACGCCGTGAGGCGTTATCTTCTCTTATCCCCTCGGGAAGAGAGGATATGCCCTTACGGGCACACTACGAACTGAAGAAATATTCCCGCGTGCGGGGATCGTCGCGGAGGGCGTCCAAGGCCCGGTAAAGTCGCGACTTGACCGTGTTCAGAGGCGTGTTCAGGGCTTGGGCGATTTCCTCGAGACTCATGTCGTCGAGGAACCGCATGAGGACGACTTCCCGCTGGTCGGCGGGCAGCATCGAGAGGGCCGCGGACAGCTCGCTTCGGGATGCTTCGTGCGGCGTGCATTCCGCGTCCTGCGTACTGGAGGAGAGCTTCTCTGACGCATCCCGCACGACGCGCGACGCACGACGAACATTCAGCGACAGGTGCTTGACGACCGGGTAAAGAAAGGTGGTCATCGCGGCCGTGAGACGCAGGCCGGGCAGCTTGCGGAGCAAGTAGGCGAAGGTCTCCTGGAGGACGTCCAGCGCGTCGGCTTCGTTGGCGGTGAATCGCCACGCGAGTCGATAGACCCAGTCCCGATGGCGGCGATAAAGCGTCTCGAACGCTTCTGCGTCGCCTTTTTGGGCCAGTCTCAGCAATTCCTCATCCGAACTCACGTGGGTCTCCGCGACAATCGTGTGGCCTCGAACCGATCTGCATTGTACTGGAGGTCGGGCGTGGGTGCCAGAGCCGCGGCAATAGGACGGATGGGACCTATGGGACTCATGGGACACGGGTCGGCCAGGACACTTGAGGCTTTTCCCGGTTGGCAAATGTGGTATGCTGACGCCAGGATTTCTGGAACCGTGTGTTGTGAAGGGACCTGATGCATGATGCGGCGCCGTTTGACGACGATTGGCTGCGGCTTGTTGCTGGCGGCCTTGATGACTCTGTGCAGTTCCTGTGCGCCTTCGGGGATGGCGAAGCGATACGCCGGGCCCAAGGAAATGCCGGCCGACGTGCGGGCGTACTACAGCTATCCGCCGCGAACCGCTGAGCCGAAGGTCACGCTCCGGGCGCAGAAGAGAGGCTACGACGTCCTGCGCATCCAGTTCCCCTCGACGGTGAACGTCTACGGCCGCGAGGACATCAAGGTCGATTACTACATGTGCACCGAGCCGGGGCGACATCCGACCGTGCTCATGCTGCCGATCTCCGGCGGCGTGGATTTCTCCGTCGAGAGCTTTGCGTACGTCTTCGCGCCGCGCGGGATCAACTGCGCGCTCGTGCACAATCGCAAGGTCAAGATCGAGAACACCCAGAGCGCGGAGGAGGTCGAGTCGTACTTTCGCCAGACGGTGCTGGACAACCGCCAGGTGCTCGACTATCTCGTGACGCGGCCGGAGGTCGATCCGAATCGGCTCGGCGCCCTGGGCCTGAGCCTGGGGGGGATCAAGGCCAGCCTGGTCGCGGCGGCCGACCCTCGCATCAAGTGCGCGGTGCTGGGCCTGGCCGGCGGGAGCATGGCCGACATTGCCATGCATTCGACCGAGCCTCGGCTCAAAGACTACGTCGATGAAATCCAGGCGATGGGCATCAGCGGTGAGAGCGTCTACTGCGAACTGAATGAGAAGATCCGGACCGACCCGCTGCGGCTGGGTCCCTACATCGACGCCCGCACGACGATGATGTTCATCGCGGGCTTCGACCGCGTGGTGCCCACTTGGGCGGGCAAGCAGCTCCGCGACGCCATCGGCCGCCCGAAGACCATCTGGCTGTGCGCGGGCCACTACACGTCGTTCCTGTACCTGCCGTACGCGATCGTGGAGTCGCTGAACTTCGTGAAAAAGAACTTCGACATGAAGTGAGAAGAAAATTCGAAATCCGAAATTCGAAACAAGCACGAATGTTCAAAAGCCAAATGTCCAAAACGGAGCATCCGACGGGCGACAGCGTTTCGGTCATTTGGGTTTCGGTCCTTCGGATTTGTTTCGGATTTCGAGTTTCGGATTTCGAGCTTTCTTGATTAGGGGTCGATCATGTACGAACTGCTCGTGAGAATCGAAACGCTGTTCCTGGGCCTCAGCACGCTCGAGCTGCTGAGCATCGGGATTCCCATGGTGGCGGTGGGCCTCGTGCTTTGGCTCGGCGGCAGCCGCTACAGCACCGTGATCATCGGCCTGCTCGGCGCGGTGGTCGGCGCATTCCTCGGGCTGCTGGTCAGTCAGTGGCTCAACCTGCATCCGTGGTTGAGCATGATCGGCGGAGCTATCGTCCTGGCGGTCGCCTCGATCCTCCTGAGGAACGTGCTGATCGTCGTGCTGGCGGTGCTGGTCTTCTCCGCCGTCAGCGGGGCCGGGTACATCGCGGTCGTGCTGGACCGGATCGCTCCGGCTCAGGCCCAGACCCAGCCTCAGGCCCAAGCACAGATCCAGCCTCAGAGACAGGCCGGGCTCCGCATTCCGATTCAGTCCTTCAGCGCCATGAGCAGCGCGGACCGCCTGGTCTATATGAACGACATCAACAAGGAAGCACAGACGTTCGCCGGCCGCTTCAAGGCCCTCCTCAGCAACACGTGGCAGGCGGTGGGCTCCCAAGGGGGAATGGTCATCATCGCGGTAGCGGTCGGGGCCGTGGTGGGCATCCTGCTGGTGTGGTTCATCGCGAAGATCGTCATCGCCCTGGCGTACAGCGTGGTCGGCACGGCGACGATTTTCCTCGGGGCTCAGGCCGCCCTGCTCGGCGCGGGCGTGGACATCGTCTCGAAGATCGGCCCGCAGCCGTGGGTCCTGCCCGGCGCATTCATCGTCATGACCGCCATCGGGTGGGTCAGTCAACTCTTCCTGTTCTCGGGGCACAAGGCCAAGCCGGAAGCCCATCACCATCACCACCACCATGAGGAACATGAAGAGCACGAGGAACAGTAGCCTCCGCATCGCGCATGTCCGTGCAGGTTCTCGGGCATTCGGAGTCCGTGGGATCGATGGGTGTTCAAACCGAGACGGAGGCCCGGTTCGTAGTGACGCCGTAAGGCGTTATCTTCGGCGCTCTTGTGTCGCGTAGAACGTCAAGAAGAGAAGATACGCCCTGACGGGAACACTACAAACAGCTCACTCGCGATTTTACGTGTGCCGGGATTCCCGCACAGATGCCATCGCGCGGCCGGCGGCGACTTGGAAGACGAACCTGTTTTGACCGCGGCCAGTATGGAACGCATGCAATCGGAATCGACTCGGGCGGACGCCGGACACAATCAGTGGCAGAACGTTCATGACAGCAGACGCGCTGTGGTTCTGGACCTCTGCAAGGACAAGCTTCCGAGCGGCATCAGGCATCCGAACTTCTTTCTTCTGCCCAGAGGCGGGGATTCACAGACTCCGGGTCAATCTCTCTGCGACTGTCTTGGCCACGAGTTCCCGGTCTGCGCCTTCGATATGGAACTGCCCGCGGGGGACGGGAACGGCACGGCGGTGGAGTGCCTGTGCGTCGTTGTCGATTCATCACAGCCCGAGCGGGTTCGCGACGCGATCAAGAAATGGCTCTGGCACGCACGGCCCCAGGCGAAGCCGCAGACCACAATGGAGGACGTTCTGCGAGGCCGGCATCGGAAGATGGTCCCCGAGCTTCGCGTGGACGATTGCGGCATTTTCTTCCCCTCCCGAACTCGACGGTTCGAGGACGTGCGGACCCATTCCTTCGACCACACGCCGGGCTTCTATCGATACAGGCTGGCTCTAGCTCGCACGGTTCGTCTGCCCGGGCTGATGGCCCATTTTCTGCACGGCTTGTTCACGGACTGTCCGAATCACCTGTTCCGCGGCACGACATTCCGGGCCTCGCGCGTGCGACGCAGCGGCTTGAGCATCGAGATCCCTCTGACAAGGCTCAAAGACCACGACATCATCGCCCTGGCCGACGAGAGCCGCTCGCACGATTTCCTCAGCAGCCGGCACGAGAACCTCCAGAAGTACTTCCTCGAGTGCGATCCGACCACGGTCGCGTGCGAGGTGCCCGTCTGGATGGAGGCGTGGGAATTCGAGGACTACTCGCGCGTCTTCGGCTGCCGCGACACGCTCACCGGCCACATCGACGTCCTTCGCGCCGAGCCCGACGGCCTCATCGGCGTCTGGGACTTCAAGCCTCGAGCCGCCGCGGAGCGCGACGCCCACATCCAGGTCTTTCTCTACGCCCTGATGCTGGCCATGCGGACCGGCCTGCCCCTTTCGGCCTTCACCTGCGGCTATTTCGATGAGAACGACGCCTACGTCTTTCGCCCCGCCGACGCCCGCCTGACCACATAAGTCGCAGGCCAATCCCCTCACGCCCCGCCGGTGAATCAGCCTCGGGAGAAATGATCCCTGCCGCCATCCGGAAGCGATTTTCCGGCTCCCGCCGCATTTTCTGTCGCAAAGCCGTCCGCGGTTGCACTATATAGCGAGAACGCAATCGTTGAGAGTTCGTTGAGGTGTCTCATGACGGAAACAGATCAATGCTACGTGGAACGTTGTCTGGATGGCCATCCGGACGACTTTCGCCACCTGGTGCGGCGGTATCAGCCGGTCCTGCTGGCCCACCTTGCCGGCAAGCTCGCCAGCCACGGAGTCGCTCTCCGGGGCCTGCGGGACAGCGCCGAAGAAGCCGCCCAGGAGACGTTTGTCCGCGCGTATTTCGCGATGGACAAGCTCCAGAAGCCTGAATCGTTCTTCCCGTGGCTGCTCGGCATTGCCGACAACGTGGCCAAGGAGCAGCAGCGGAAAGAGATCGTTCGGCGCCGTCGCGAGTCCGTCCGCGAGTGTTGCGAGGAGGCGCCTCAGCCGGAACTCTCCGAGGATTACGGACTCGAGGCCGTGGTGGCCGGCCTGCCCGAGGCGTATCGAACGGTGATTCTGCTTCGGTATTACGGCGGACAGTCGTGCAGGCAGATCGCCGAGCAGCTCGAGATGCCCCTGGGCACGGTGACGGTGACGCTGTCGCGGGCCTACGCCCTGCTGCGAAGCGCGCTGCAGCACAGGCACGGAGATTCCGAACGCAACGCATCGCGTCCGGGTCCCCAGGAAGTGAACGAGGTGAACCGATGAACTGCACAGAATGCAAAGAGCTGTTGGTGGCGTACTTCGAGGGATTGCTCGATGAATCCGAGGAGCGGGCCGTCGAGGAACATCTCAAGGGTTGCGAAGCCTGCCGGGACGAGTTGAAGGAGCTGCAGACCCTTCGGCAAAGCCTGGTCCGCAGCGCCCGGGCCACGGCGGAAGCCGACCTCGAAGAACGCGTGATGAATCGAATCATTCAAGAACAGAGCGAACGGCTCAAGTCGGCCGAACAGGCCACGACGGGCCTTCGCATCAGGAGACTGATTATGAAAAGCTCAATTCTCAAGACAGCCGCGGCGGCGGCGATCATCCTCGCGGTGATCGGCGCGTGGTCGATCTGGAGCGGAACGCAATCGGGCGTGGCCCTGGCGGACGTGCTCGTCAAGGTCCAGCAGGTCCCGGCTTTCATGTACAAGATGACGATGCACGTCAAGGGCCCGATGCAGGGCACGACGATGGTGACTACGGACATGGAAGGCTCCATCCTGATCGCAAACGGCTACGGGATGCGGCTGGACATGGACATGACCAACTCGGCCAGCGGCGTGCCTGTGGAACAGCAGATGTACCTGTTGCCCGAGAAGAGAACAATGATGATGGTTACGCCGGCGATGAAGAAGTACATGCGGATGGAGTTCGATGAATCGATGTTCGAGAAGATGCGAAAACAGAACAACGATCCCCGCCTGCTGATCAAGCAGGTTGTCGAGTGCCGGTACGAATCGCTCGGCAAAAGCGTCATCGACGGCGTCGAGGTCGAAGGGTTCCGGACGACCGACCCGGCATACTCGGGCAATGTCCTTGGCGACGTCGATGTCAAGGTCTGGGTCGATGTGAAGACCTGGCTGCCGGTTCGCATGGACATGAAGATCAAGGCCACCGAGCAGATGGAGATGGAAGGGACCATATATGACTTCCAATGGGATGTCCCGGTCAGTGCTGAGGAATTCGATCCGATCCTGCCGGCCGACTACACCGCCGGTCCCGGCGACGGCGTCAAACTCCCGGCCATGACCGAGGAGACTGCCGTGGCGGGTCTGAAGCTCTGTGCCGATCTGCTCGGCAAGTACCCCGAGAATCTGAATATGATGACCCTGATGCAGGCGGCAATGGAAGGGTTCAAGGAGAGCCAGACCCCTGAGGCACAGAAGCTTCGGCAACTGATGGAGCAGGCCAAGGGCGACGAAGAGCGGGCCAAGCTGATCGTGGAGCCTGTGATGCCGATCCAGATGCTCGGCGGCTTCTACGGGACTCTGACCCAGGAGAAGAAAGATCCCGCCTACTATGGCACGGTCGTGACGCCGGGCGACAAGGCTCTGGTGCTGATGCGATGGAAGACCGGGGACAACGAGTACCGCGTCCTTTTCGGCGACCTGCACGCCGAGACCGTCGACGCCGAGACGCTGGCCAAACTGGAGGCGGCCCTGCCCAAGTAGGCCGCCAATCCGCGAACAGGCGACTGATGATCGAGGTCGGGCTCAAAGAAGCGTGGAGCCCGACCTTGTTTCTTGGTAGAATGCTCGCCGAGTCGCCCGGGGTTGTGTGAGGCGGCTCCGTATAGGATCGATGTGTGCATCGTGCGCGATTGGACGGCGGTCTGTAGGGTGGGTTCTCAACCCACGCGTGTCCCCGCCGGGGGTTCATTGACGCATGGGTTAAGAACCCACCCTACGTCACGCCGCGTCTTCACAGGAGATTGGCATGGCTCAGAGCGATGGGCAGACGAATGGCAACAGACCCGGACGGTTCACCCCCAGGCTCCTCGGAGGCCTGGTCCTCGTGCTGGCGATCGGCACGGGCGTGGTCTGGCTCACCGCGGTCCGAGGCAGCGACAAGCCGGGACAGGACGTGCCCACGTTCAAGGCCAGACGCGGCCCCCTGACCATCAGCGTGGTCGAGTCCGGCACGATCAAGGCCCGCGAACAGGTGATCATCAAGAACGAGGTCGAGGGCCGGACGTCCATCATCACGCTGGTGCCCGAGGGCACGCGGGTCCGCAAGGGAGAGCTGCTGGTCGAGCTCGACGCCAGCTCGCTGCACGACAGCAAGATCGACCAGGAG
>JBDKUU010000553.1:0-2549 GCA_039679525.1 Phycisphaerales bacterium
CGCAAGACCCTCGCGGGCAAGCTGAACGCCTTAACCCTCAACTTCTTGTCGGTGGTCATCGATCACGACAGGGGCAGGCTGTTGCCGGAGATCATCGACCGGTACAAACAGCTCTACCGGGCCTATCGCGGCTACCAGGCGGTGACGGCCATCGTGTCCAGTCCCCTGCCGCAAGACCGCGAGGCGAAGATGGCCGAGGAACTGGGCGCGGCGATGCATGCAAAGGTGGACCTCGAAGTCCGCGTGGACCCGTCCATCCTCGGCGGGGTCATCTTCCGCTATGGGGACAAGATGCTGGACAACTCCCTTCGGGGCCGGCTTGTTCGAACCGTCAATCAGATAGTGAACTCAGAGAACAGATACAAAGCGGTGACTGAAGAAGGATGATGGATTTCCGACGACGCAAGGCGGACGGAATCCTCCAGCATTCGGCGGCGGTCATCCCTGCGAAAGCCTATGAAAATCGATATTAGCGAAATCACGGGCATCTTGAAACAGGAGATCAGCCAGTACGAGGCCCGGCTCGACGTGAGCAAGGTCGGCCGCGTGGTCGAAGTCGGCGACGGCATCGCCCGCATCTACGGTCTCCAGGACGCCCAGGCCGGCGAAATGCTCCTGTTCGAAGGCGATACGGTGGGCGAGGTCTTCAATCTGGAAGAGGACTCGCTCGCGGCCGTCATCTACGGGGACTTCACCAAGGTGCGCGAGGGCTCCGACGTCCGCTCCACGGGAAGGCTGATGTCCGTGCCCATCGGGGAGGAACTGCTCGGCCGCGTCTTGACGCCCCTGTGCCAGCCGCTGGACGGCGGCCAGCCGATCAAGACGACCAAGACCCGCCTGATCGAATCCGAGGCCCCCGGCATCGCGGCGCGCCAGCCCGTGCGCCAGCCTCTGCAAACCGGCCTCAAGAGCATCGACTCGATGATTCCCATCGGCCGGGGCCAGCGAGAGCTGATCATCGGCGACCGCAAGACCGGCAAGACCGCCATCGCTCTGGACACGATCATCAATCAAAAGGGCAAGAACGTCATCTGCGTCTATGTGGCCATCGGGCAGAAAGACTCGACGATCGCCGAAGTGATCGACACCCTTCGGCGGTTCGGCGCGATGGAATACACGATCGTGATCGCCGCCTCGGCGGCCGACAGCGCCCCGATGCAGTATATCGCCCCTTATACCGGCTGCGCCGTGGCCGAGCACTTCATGTACGAGAAACATCGCGACACGTTGTGCATCTACGACGATCTGACCAAGCACGCCGTGGCGTACCGGGAATTGAGCCTGCTGCTCCGCCGGCCCGCCGGCCGCGAGGCCTATCCGGGCGACATCTTTTACCTGCACAGCCGATTGCTCGAACGCAGCGTCAAGCTGTCGGACGAACTCGGCGCCGGCTCGCTCACCGCCCTGCCGATCGTGGAAACGCTCGAAGGCCAGATCTCGGCCTACATTCCGACGAACATCATCTCGATCACGGACGGCCAGATCTACCTGCAGAGGGATTTGTTCCACGCGGGTGTCCGTCCCGCCATCGACGTCGGCGTCAGCGTCAGCAGCGTCGGCGGCGACGCCCAGGTGGAGGCGATGAAGAAAGTGGCCGGCAGACTCCGCATCGACCTGGCGGCCTACTACGAGCTTCAGGATTTCGCTCGGCTCGGCACCGAGCTCGACCGCGCCTCCCAGCGTCGGCTCGATCGAGGCAACCGCATGGTCGAGCTGCTCAAGCAGCCCCAGTTCGCCCCCATGTCCGTGGGCGAACAGGTGGTTGCGATCCTGGCCGGAACGACCGGGTTGCTGGACGACGTGGAACTGAACGCCGTCAACACGTTCACCACGGACATGCTCCGATGGATGAACGAGCGACACCCGGACCTGATCGCCGAGATCAACAAGAACGGAAAGCTCCCCAGCGAGCTGTCGACCAAGATCAGCGAACGCATTACGGAATTCAAAGGGACTACCCTCCCGAGATAGTCCGGCGACGTTTTCATCGCGGGACTCGAGAGGTCGTTCGACAGACAGCAAGCTATGGCTTCCATTCGCCAGATTTTCGTTCGCCGCAAGGCGGTAGACAGCATCGCCCGGATGACCCGGACGCTGGAGATGATCTCGTCGGCCCGGTACAAGGCCTACTCCGGCCGGCTCGCGCTGACGGGCGACTATCGGGACGCTCTGGCCCGGATCGCGTACCTGCTGGCGACGCCGGAGCGGCCCATCGACCATCCCCTGCTGAGGGAGAACGCCTCGGGCCGCAGCGCCATTCTGGTGATCGGCTCGCGAAAGGGTCTGTGCGGGTCGTACAACTCGGAGATCTTCCGGCTGCTGGAAGTCCACGTCCAACAGGCCAAGGCCCGCGGCAGGAAACTCGACATCTACATGCCGCGGAGCCGGTTGGAAACGGTGATGACGTTCCACGGCCTGACGCCGGCCAAGGTGTACACAGACCTCGACGAAATGCCCGGCGATTTGCAGATTCGCGCGATCGCCGACGATTTTATCGATCAGTACATGTCCGGGAGCCTCGACTCCCTGGGCATCGTTTATATGCGGTT
>JBDKUU010000554.1:0-11486 GCA_039679525.1 Phycisphaerales bacterium
GGACACCGCGTATATGAAGTGGATCCTGGCTCTGCCGGATCTGGCAGGGAGCAAGGTGCGAATCCGAGTGACGCCCGCCGGGCCAGGACCGGCAGACGGATTGACGGCGACCGCCGAAGTTCGCACGTGGCCTGAGGGCGAACTGATGGGACGAGGCGAGACGCCCGTTTCGCTGAAGCCCGGCGTCGAGGAGGGGCCCCATTTCTTCGTGGATGTGCCGATGCCGGGGTTCAAGCCGTGGACGTACGAGGAGCCCTGTCTGTACAGCGCCGAGGTCTCGTTGGAACGCGGCGACAAGGTCCTGGACGCGGCGACGATCCGCTTCGGCATGCGCGAGATCACGATCGTCGGCGGGCACTACCTGCTCAACGGCAAGACCTTGCGGCTTCGCGGCTCGGAACTTGTCTTCGAATGGGATTGGGGCGACATCGTCACGGGCAAGGAGTTCGACTACCTCGTCACGGAGGCCCGCGAGATGAGCATGAACGCCTTTCGCACGCACACGATGCCGCTGCCGCCGAAGTGGGCCGACATCTGCGACGAGAACGGGACCATGATCCTCGCGGAGTTTCCATGTCTCTACAATTACCAGGACTACAAATTCACGCCGGAGGAGTACGCGATCTGGCACAAGAACGTCCTGACCGACGCCGCGGGCTGGATGGCCCGGCTGTGGAACCATCCGGCCGTGGTCATGTGGGTGCTCTCCAACGAGTCGAATCGGGACGGCTCGTGGGAGACGGGACCTTATCACGATTTCGTGCGAGACCTGGACCCGACGCGGCCCACCATGCGGACCGGCGACAGCGGCACCGCGGAGAACTACGACGTGCACACCTGCGGCAATGTCGAGGATTTGTTGGAGGGGCTGATGATCCAGCAGATTCCCTCCTGGTTCCCCGTGGCCAAGAGTCGGCCCGTGACCGACAGCGAGTACATGAACTACTTCGGACGGCCCGCGACCCAGTGGACGGGGAAAGACGACAAGGACGCCGACGGACTGGCCTCCGCACAGCTCGGCATGGAGCATACGGAGGCGCTGCGCCGCGCCCGACTCGACGGCATGCTGCCGTACATGTACGCGGGCTGGACGAAGACCCGCACCGGCCGGGTGTGGAAGGGCGGATTCGCCCATCCGGCGTCCGCCTGCTGGCACAGCGCGTTGTCGCCCGTGCTGGCCAGTCTCGATCTCTTCGACCCCGACTACTTGACAGGGCAGGAAGTGCGGACCGATCTGTACCTGATCAACGACTCGTGGCACGACGCCGCGATCCATGTCGATCTGCTGGTGACCGAGGAGTGTCCCGAGTTCATCCCGGAGGCCGCGTGTTTCGAGCGGCCGCTCGCTCGATGGAGCTATGACTTCACATTGAAGGCCGACACGCTGACCAAAACGCCCGTCACGTGGAAGCTGCCCGATCGCGAAGGCAGCTATTGGCTCACGGCCCGCACGACGGGCATTCCCGGCCGGCCGGTGCTGAGTCAGCGATTCGTCCGTGCGATCCGCCCGCCGCAGACGCCTGCGGCTCTGGCCGCTCGGCGCTTCGTCATTCTCGGCCGGGATGCCGCCGCCGATGCGTGGTTCCAGTCACGCGGGCTCCAGATCGATCGCGAACCTGGCAAGCTGTCGCCCGAGCGGCATGTCGTCGTCGTTTGGAACGCCTCGCATTTGACGCCCGAAGAGAAAGCGCGAGTCGAAGCGCTTCGCGAGTTCGTGTCCGGCGGCGGCCGCATGATCGTGCTGGGCGCTCGCTCCTGGGACTGGGCCGAGTTGTGCGACATCCAGATCAAGGATGCAGGCGGGTCGCGAGCTTTCGCCTATCCCGATGGGAAGCATTCGATGCTCGCGCGTGTCCAGCAAGATTGGCTGACGCGATGGAACGGCTTGCCGGGGACAGTCGTCGTCGGCAGTCTGGAAGGGCCGGCTCTGGAAAAGGCCGAGAAGATCCTGTGGATGCGGGAACCCGGGACGTGCGTGGCGGCCGAAGCGCCCATCCCCGGCGGCAAGGGAACGATCCTGTTCTCGCAACTGGACGTGCAGAGTCACGTGGACCGCTCCAAACCCAACTACGACCCGGCCGCCGAGACGATCCTGCTCAATCTGCTGCAGGACGTCCAGTGATCGTCGGGAGAACGCCGCGACGGCACGGATACGATGTGGAGGCCGCGTCGTGGCGAACGAAACACGTAGGGACAACCCCCTCGTTGTTCTACACATCTCCGGCCTGTCGAGATCCGGGGCGTTGAAAGCGTCCAAGAGCGGGGGCGCTGCCCCCGGACCCCCGAGATTTTGCGCTTTGGGCCAGAGGCATGATAGATAAGATGGAAACTACACCGAGACAGCGGGATCGTCCAGACCACGGGACCGGGCTCTGCCGGCATCATGCTGCTGGCTAAAGCGGAGAATCTCCCTCACACGCCCGCCGTGGGCGTGTCCTATCCGCGAAAGATGTGTAGAACAACGAGGGCAGGCCCCCGTGGTTGCCCTCTTTGGGTCAGGGCAGGCACAGGGACCTACCCCTACAGAACGCCCAGACCCTTCGGTTGGGACTTGGGACGACGCATCCCGGACGCGTGACCTCTTGCGTGGATTTCGGCCGGCTGACGCGATAAGCCCAGAAGGCAATCAATTGTAGGGTGGGGCAAGCCCCACCCTATATGTCACCGAACCTGCTCGTCGAAGTTCATCAGGGCGTCCGGTGATCGTCACGCGAACGCCCTGATGAAGTCATATCGCCATCGTCACGCAGATTTCGGCCGGCTGACGCGATAGGCCCAGAAGGCGATCGCCAGCAGAATCGCCACACCGATCCAGGGGCCGCCCGTCTCGATTCCCTGGCGAAGCGACGGGAGCCAGGACTCCGCCTCTTGCTGCCAGATGTTCGTCAGGGGCAGCTCCAGCCCGCGGTTCTTCAGGAGTACGACCGGGATCGCGACGACGATGCCCATCAGGGCTTCGCCCGTGATCAAGCCGGAGGCGAACAGCACGCTCCTTTGCTCGGAGTCTTCCATGGCCTCCTTGCTCGCCCGCAGGCGGGCGAGGACTCGCTTGACGAGCGTCGAGACGGCGCCGCCGATGAAGATCGCGACCGACTGGGAGAACGGCAGATAGAAGCCGATCGCCACCGCGAGGACCGGCGTGCGGAACGTGCTGCCTTTGCGTTCGAGGATTTCATTCAGGATGATCAGGCCGACGGCGACTCCCATGCCGATGAAGATGAATGTCCAGGGCAGCCCGCCCTGGAACACGCCCTTGGCGACGGCGGCCATCACGTTGGCCTGCGGGGCGGGGAGCGGCCGGGCCGCGGGGGCCGCCTGGCCGGCAAAGCCGTAGGCATGTTGAAGCAGCGTGAGGACGGGAGCGATCACTGCGGCGCCCGTCAGCGTGCCGATGGCCAGCATGACCTGCTGTTTCCACGGCGTGGCGCCGACGATGTAACCCGTCTTGAGGTCCTGGAGGTTGTCGCCTGCGATGGAGGCGGCGCAGCAGACGACGGCGCCGATGACGATGGCGGCCGCCGGTCCGATGGGAGCGCCTTTGCCGATGAGGAGCATGAGGAAGAACGCGGAGAAGACGATCGTGGTGATCGTCACGCCGGAGATCGGGTTGTTGCTGGAGCCGACGAGGCCCGCCATGTACCCGGCCACCGCGGAGAAGGCGAATCCCGAAATCAGCATGAGCACCGCCATCGTGATCGAGACGGGCAGCTTTTGGACGAAGGCGTGGTACACGAAGAATAGCGGTATCACCGACAGGACCATCAGGACGAGGATCCACTTCATGGGCAGGTCGCGTTCGGTGCGAGGAGTCTCGGTCACGGCCTGGCCGGTCCCGTCCACCTTGCGATAGGCCTGAAGGCCGCTGGTGACGCCCTTGATGAGGGTCTTTCGCATCTTGAAGATGGTCCACAGGCCGCCGACAAGCATGGCGCCGACGCCGATGTACCGCGTCTGGTTGCTCCAGATCTGATCCGCGTAGGCGGCGACGGAGATGTCCTCAGGCTTGGGATGGAAGTGCGAGAAGATCGGAATCGCGATCAGCCAGTTGCATGCGCCGCCCATGAACATCAGGATGCTGATGTTCATTCCGACGATGAGGCCCACGGCCAAGAGGGCGGGGCTGAGCGTGACGCCGACGGCCGTGACGCTGGAGCCGATCGCCCGGCTGACCTGGAGTTTCTCGGGCCACAGGCCGACGAGGTCGCCGGCGATCTTGAAGATGCCGCCGGCCAGGCCGGTGCGGACGATCTGGCGCAGGCCCTCGGGTCCCATCTGGCCGCTTTCGAGCACCTTGGCTGTGGCGATGCCTTCGGGGAATTGCAGTTCGCCGCCGACGATGAAGCTTCGCCGCAGGGGGATGGTGAAGAGTACGCCGAGCACGCCGCCGAAGCCGGCGATGATCGTGACCCACTTGTAGTCGAAGGTCTCCCACGTGCCCAGCAGGATCAGGGCCGGCAGCGTGAAGATGCAGCCGGCGGCGATGGCCTCGCCCGCGCTGGCGCAGGTCTGGACGATGTTGTTCTCGAGGATGTTGTTGCGTTTGAAGAAGCGCAGCACGCCCATGGAGATCACGGCGGCGGGGATCGTGGCCGAGACGGTCATGCCGGCGAAGAGGCCCAGGTAGGCGTTGGCCGCCGCGAGAATGGCCGCCAGCAGGACGCCAAGGATCACGCCCTTGATTGTGATTTCCGGCAGCGAGGTGTTGTGCAAATCCATCGGTTCTCGTTCTCCTTATCTATGGGCGGTTTCAGGCCCCGCGTTCAGGGGCTCTATCCTTCAATAGTCTACTATACATTTTCAGCCTGCCCTCCAGGAGCCGCTTGTCGGGCAGATGCGTCAGGTACTCGGCCACTTTCATTTTGTGCGGACCATGGCGGAGGAGCAACTCGACATGCTGGCGCCTTGCGGACGTGCACAGAATCAAACCGACGGGCTCATTCTCTCCGGTACGCCAGTCGTGTTCTTTGAACCAGGAGAGATAGAGGTCCATCTGGCCCTTATCGGAAGCGGTGAACGTGCCGATCTTGAGATCGATGGCGACGAGGCACCGCATGCCGCGGTGGTAGAAGAGCAGATCGATGGAACAGTCCTCGTCGTCGATCCGCATCGCGTACTGTCGTGCGATGAAACAGAAATCGGTTCCCAACTCCGAGAGAAACTGCTCCAGATTGCGGATGATCGCGGCTTCAAGGTCCTTCTCCGAATAGGCTCCCTTGAGCCCGAGAAAATCGAGCACGTAGGGATCCTTGAAGATGTCCTCGTATCGGACGATCTCAGTCGGACCCGCTTGCCGTTCTTGTTCCACCAGTCGAGCGGTGTCCCGAGATAACGCCACGCGTTCAAACAAACCTCGGTCGATCTGCCGGCGAAGCTCCCGTTTCGACCATCGTTGATTGGCCGCCTGTTCGAAGTAGAATCGGCGTTGCATAGGGTCTGAAATGCCAAGGAGCATTCGGTAATGTGTCCAGCCAACGCGGAAATGCTTGCGGAAATCGATGATGAGTCTGGGGGCAGGGACGGCAGGTGATGCCGGGAGAACCTGGCCGGATTCGTTAACCAGTGGCTCACAAATCTCGGGCTTGGCAGATTCGTTAGCCACTGGCTCACGAATCTCGAACGCCAGAGAGAACCGTCGCATCTCCTGAAGGTTCACCTTGGAGTAACCCGGTCCGTACTCCTGAGTCAACAGGTCTGATAGTCTTTCGAGAAGCTGCTGTCCATACCCTGCTCGCTTCTCGTTTTCCTGAATATTCTGCGTGATGACGCGGCCGATGTTCCAGTAGAGGCTCACCATCGCCAGGTTCGCGGTCACCGAGACGTGAGTCCGCGCGGACTCGATCAAGTCCCGGATCTCCGTCGTCACCTTGTTGATGGCGACGACGGGATCGCTGCGCAATGCGGGACTGGCGTTCTTCCTGGCGTTGGCTCTCTTCTTGGCCGTCATGGCTATTTCACGAACTGCTCGACGAAGTACTTCGCGGTCAGAGGCTCGCCTGTGGCGCGGTCGATCATCTCGTTCCAGGGGTAGATGTCGCCGGCTTCGAAGATCTTCTCCCGCAGGAATCGTCCGGCCTTCTCTTGGCCGACGTAGCTGACGTCCTGGCTTTTCTTGACCTTGAGCACCTTGACCAGCATCTCGTGATGCACCTGCGACGCGAGCAGCTCGCCCAGCATGTAATTGTGGTAATAGCAGGGCGCGATCGCGAAATGGATCTTCGCCGCCCAGTCGGGACTGTTGCGGTCCGGCGGGCGGTTCACGAGCTGGTACTTCTCGACCAGGTCCCACCAGAGCTTGTTGAGGTCCTGATCCGGGTCGGCGTACAACCCCTTTTCGAAGGCGTACATGACCATGTCCCACCGGGCGAAGATGAGCTGCTTGAGCTGCATGTACTTGTCGCTGACCTTCGCGATCTCGGCCCGCTGGGCGTCGGAGAGGCCGAGCATCTGCTGCATCCAGGCGGGATTGCGGCTCAGGCGTCCGAAGAACATCGCGATCGCTTCCGTCGTGAACGGATGCGCCGGCGAGCGGAGCACGTACGGCGTGTCGTAATCGAGATACTTGTCATAGACGGCGTGACCGAGCTCGTGCAGGACCGTCTCCATCCAGGCCTCGTTGCTCGCGATGTTGCACAGGATCCGCACGTCGCCCTCGCGGTCGATATGGGTGCAGAAGGCGTGTGGGTTCTTGCCTTCCTTCTCATAGAGGTCGCTGTGGGCCAGGATCGTCTCGACAGGCAGGCCGAGACCTTTGTAGAACTGCGCAGCCAGTTGCTCGATGTTCTTGCCCTTGTAGTAGGCGTCGAGGTCCAGGTCATAGACCATCGGCGTCTCCTGGAAGAACGGGTCGTGATAGTGCCAGGGCATCAGCTTGTCGGGCGAGACGCCGGACTGTTTGGCGAGGAGCTGATCCAGGTCGGTCTTGACCTTGCGGAAGGGCTCGTTCGTCAGCCTGTACAGCTCGTCGAAGATCTTGTCGACTTCCTTCACGTCCTGCTCGCCGGTGGCCAGGGCCATCGTGTGATAGTTGTCGAAGCCCATCTTGCGGGCGGCCTGGTTACGGAGCTTGACGAGCCGGATGATGTCGCCGGCGACCGCCTCGCCAACCTGCTTGCTGGCGAGCCACGCCTGCTGCCGTTTGGCGGAATCGGTCTCGGTCTTGAGGATCTCCTTGATCTCGTTGTCCGTGACCTTGCGACCGTCGATCGTGCCGCGGAACGTGCTGAAGTTCTTCTCGATCTGGGTGCCCAGTTCGACGATCTGCTTGAGCAGTTCCGGCTCGATCTGATTGGCGAGGTAGGAGTTGTAGAGCACGGTCAGTTGCCGGGCCAGGAGCTTGTCCTTGATCTGGCCCGATTCCTTGAGGCCCTTGAGATACGCGAAGTCGTTCGCGTCGCTGTAGATCTTGCGGATTTGCAGAGTCAGCTCGCTCGAGCGATCATAGATCTTCGGATCGCCCGTGACGGCGGCCTCCCACGAGGCCAGGTTCGCCTGCTTCTCCAACGGTTTGATCTTTTCGACGTGTGCCGCAATGAAATCCTTCAAGGCCTTCTCCTTCGAATTGGCCGCGTACCCGCGCGGCGCGACAATCGCCAGAACCAGCGTCGCCACGATCACCAGATTTTTCGTCATCTTCGCACTCCTTGATATCGATGGTCCCGTTCATTCCGATGCACGATCCATCCCATTCATGGGATCGGTGTGCCGAGCACACCCTACCGCTGACGCCCGGCCTCGTAAACCACAAGGCGCCCGACGAAACCCGTGCGGTATGCGGGCGCCATCGCCGGGTGCCATGGCTACGCCTCGTAGCCATGCTCAACTCCGGCGAGTTGAAAGCATGCTTACGAAGGGTAAGCATGGTGCCGTCGCCCACGGCGTCAACCCGGGCGACGATGGTACTCTCTTCGTCCGCCGCGGCGATTCAGTTCGCGTCGGCCGAGCGATTCGGATACGCCGGCTTTTTCGGATGCTTCGGCGGATCTTTCTCCAGCAGTTTCAACGCGACGCCCACCGCGGTCTCGAGCTGCGGATCGCGCCCGGCCGCCAGCTCGTGCGGGGCGTTCTCGACTTCGTAGTCCGGATCGACGCCGTAACCCTCGACGGCCCAGCCGCCGTCTTCATACATGCCGAACGAAGGGGCCGTGACGGAGCCGCCGTCGACGAGACGCGGATTGCCGCTCATGCCCACCAGGCCGCCCCAGGTCCGCGTGCCCACGAGCGGCCCGAGGCCCGCCTCGCGGAAATAGTAGGGGAAGGCGTCGCCGCCGGACCCGGACCAGCCGTTCATGAGCATCACCTTCGGGCCGCAATGGCTCAGGCTCGGCGTCTGCCAGTCGCGATGATCCCGGCGGGCCCAGTAGTTGTAGATCGGCCGGTGCAGCAGCTCAATGAATCGGTCCGGGATCTGCCCGCCGCTGTTGAACCGCTCGTCGATGACCAATGCCTCTTTGCCGAATTGCGGCCCGAACTGGCGGACCAGCTCGTTCTGGCCGTTCTGGCTGGTGTCCGGCACGTAAATGTAGCCCACGCGGCTCTGTGTCGCCTCTTCGACCTTGCGGCGGTTGTTCTCGATCCACGCGAGGGTGCGGAGCCGGAACTCGCTCGACACCGGCTTCACCAGGACATCGTTGGCGTCATTGGCGTCGGCGGTGCGGCTGACGGTCAGTCTCACGACTTCGCCCGCCAGACCCTGGAACGCGGCCCAGGGATCCATCGACGTGTCCATCGGGCGGCCGTTGACCGCCAGCAGATAATCGCCCTCGTTGACCTTCAGGCCCGGCGCTCGCAGCGGCGACCGCGCCTCGGCGTCCCACTTGGCGCCTTCGTAGATCTTGCTGATTCGGTACGCGTTCTTCTTGGCATCGAGCTCGAAGTCGCAGCCGAGCAGGCCCACGGAGAGGCTGTCGGGGTACTCCATGTCCCCGCCGCTGACGTAGGTGTGCGAGCAGTTCAGCTCGGCGATCATCTCGCCGATGACGTAATTGAGATCCTCGCGGTCGACGACGTACGGCAGCAGGGCGGAGTACCGCAGCTTCATCGCCTCCCAGTTCACGCCGTGCATGGCGGGATCGTAGAAGAAATCCCGCTCGATGCGCCAGGCGTCCGTGAAGATCTGCCGCCACTCTTCCTGCGGATTGATCCAGGCCCGCAGACTGCCGGAGGCGATCCGGCCGTCGCTGGTCTTCTTGTTCTCGCCGACGTCCACGATGCCGTAGCCGCCGCCGGCCTGATAGATGATCTTCTTGCCGTCCGCGGAGATGTCGTAGCCGTCGATGCCGTCGAGGACGGTCTTCTCTTCGCGTTCCTTGAGATCGAAATAGAGCAGTCGCCCCGCGGGTTCGCCGGGCTTGCGGGCTCCCGGAGGCAGACGACGGAGAAACAGCAGTTTGCCTTCGACGGAATTCAGATTGTCGAGATTCCCAGCCTGGATCGGCAGCTCGATCACGCGACCCTCGAATCCGTCGAAGTCGATCTTGACCGGTTCGACCTTTTTGTCGTCCTTCTTGTCGTTCTCTTCTTTCTTATCGTCGGCGGCCTTGCCTTCTTCGGCCTTCGCTTCGTCCGTGGCCTGCTGGTCGCTGGCGTTGTTGGGGTCCTTCGCCGCTTCCTCTTTTTTCTGGTCCTTGCCTTCGTCCTTCTTTCCCTCTTCCTTTTTCTTCTCGTCTTTCTCTTTCTTGATCTCCTCCTCGTCGCTGCGCGGCGCAAGCGGCGACTCGACGTCCTTGGTCAATGTCGCGACGTAGAGTTTTGTCGAGTTCGGATAGATCCAGGTGGAGTCCATATCGCCGTAGAGCGGGTTGAACTCGCGATTGGACGCGAAGAACAGGTACCTGCCCCCGGCGTCGAAGACGGGGCTCGACTCGTCGTAGTAGTCGCTGGTGACCTGGCGGGACATGCCGTCATTGGAGTCGTAGATCATGACGTTGCCGTGGTGGTTGGCCCCTTGTTTGACGTAGGCCAACCAGCGGCTGTCCGGCGACCAGGAATACGAGGACATGTTCGACCACTCGTCCTTGTCGACGAACGCGGGCTTGCCGTTCTCGATGCCGGCGATGTAGAGGCTGCCGGTCTTATCGCTGAACGCGACCTTCTTGCTGTCGGGCGACCAGACGGGCCGGTAGCGGAAGACCATGCCGTCGTGGGTGATCTGCTTTTCCTGGCCCTTGCCGTCGCCGGGGCGGAGGTACAGTTCGTACTCGCCCGTCTTGTCGGAGAAGTACGCGATGTTCTTGCCGTCGGGCGACCAGGCGGGGTCGCGTTCGGCCACGCCGGAGGTGTTGGTGAGGTTCCGCACGCTGCCGTGCTTCTCGGGGACGGTGAAGAGTTCGCCCCTCGCTTCGAAGAGCGCCCGCTTGCCGCTGGGCGAAAGCGACCAGCTCTCGATCCGATTGGAGACGTTCTTCAATTCCGCCCGCATTTGCGGCAGGTCGGTGGGGACCTGGATGCTCAGGGGTTTGCAGGTCTCGGTGTCCAGGTCGAGCAGACACAGGAGGCCGCCGTTCTCGAAGACGATGGCGTCGGGCCCGATGCTCGGCCACTTCACATCGTACTCGGTGAACTTGGTGACTTGCCGGGTCCGCTGGGTCCGCAGCTCGTAGGCCCAGATGTTGAGCTTCTTCTGCCCGTCGCGGTCGGACATGAAGTAGATCGTGTCCTCGTGCCACATGGGCACCGCGTCCGTGCCGGCGAAGTCCGTGAACTTCTCCGAGGTGTTGTTGGCGAAATCGTAGATCCACAGGTCGCTGGCCATGCCGCCCTGGTAGCGTTTCCACGTGCGGGACTCGCACGAGATGAATTGAAACGCCATTCGCGTCCCGTCCGGGCTGAAGCTGGCCAGCTCGGCGTACGCCAGCGGCAGCGGCTCGGGCAGGCCGCCCGCCACCGGCTGCTTGAAGAACCGGTTGTACCGCCGCGAGGGGCTGTTCATCATCGAGCGGTACAGGATGTTCTTGCCGTCGGGGTACCACTCGACGACTTGGTCGCTGTCGGGATGATGCGTCAGTCGGGTGGGCGTGCCGCCCTGGGCGGGGATCGTATAGACGTCGGTGTTGCCGTCGTAGTTGCCGCTGAAGGCGATCGTCGTCCCGTCGGGCGAGAACTTCGGCAGCAGCTCCTGGCCCTTCGGCGAGCTGAGCCGTCGGGCGACGCCGCCGGTCCTGGGCACGATCCACAGGTCGCCCGCGTAGACGAAGACGATCTGGTCGGCGCTGACGTCGGGGAATCGGAGCATTCGTGCGTCCGGGGTGTGGGTCGATTCCTCCGTCTCGGCGGCGAACGCAGCCGCAGAGAACATCACGATAGCGACAGACGACAACACGTATCTCATCATGGCTCCTACCTCGCATAACCGATGCGCGTACACCGCAAAACGTCGAGGGGCATGGTACCAGCTTTGGAGGCCCGAATCAAGGCATGACCGTCATCGTTGCTAGCCGTGTCCAGACTCTGTGGCGGACCGAAGACACCCAGGCAAAAGAGAGAGATTC
>JBDKUU010000555.1:0-2714 GCA_039679525.1 Phycisphaerales bacterium
ATCGGGCTATTATGCCGGCGGCTTGGCAGGCTGCAACGCCGGCGTGATAAGTGGGTGTTCCAGCGTTGGCTTTGTCCAGGCACGGACCGATGCCGGCGGCCTCGTTGGCTTCAATGCGGGCACAGTGATTCAGTGTCACGGCGACGGGCGTGTGGTCGGCGAGGACGGCGTCGGCGGACTCGTAGGATTCAGCTCCCAGCGTATCGTCGCGAGTTCCAGTGCCGCGACGGTTTCCGGGACGTGGCGTTCCGGCGGCCTCGCGGGCTCCAATGGCGGGACCATCGTCGCGAGTTGCGCCACCGGCGTCGTTAGCGGCAACGCCAAGGTTGGCGGTCTTGCGGGTGCGAACGACGGTGACGTGGTTGCGTCGTACAGCATCGGCGCAGCAACAGGCGTTGATCGCATCGGTGGTCTCGTGGGCGAGGTCTACGGCCACATCGTTGCCAGCTACAGTACCGGCGCTGTCACAGGCAGTACGTATGTCGGGGGCTTGGTGGGTTCGACCCGCGGGGGACGTCACGCATATGCCAGTTTCTGGGATGTCGAGACGTCCGGCCAGACCACGAGCCTCGTTGGTATCGGAAAGACCACGGCGGAGTTGCAGTCGCCGGCCACATTCCTCGATGTCGGCTGGGATTTCGTCGATGAGACCCTTCATGGGACCTGCGATTTCTGGCGAATGTCGCCGGGTGAATACCCCCGCTTGCGGTACTGCGTCGGCGAGGGGCCAGTGATGCCGGAGGGCTTGGGAACGCCCGCAGAACCGTATTTGATCCGAAACGCCAGGGACCTCGGCACGGTCTGGTTCCAACCGGCAGCCCACTACCGTTTGGCGGCGTCTATCGATTTGTCGGGGATTCTGTGGTCCACATCTGTCGTTCCATCCTTTGATGGGACATTCGATGGCAACGGCTGTGTTGTCAACAATCTCTCTATTCGAGGCCAGACTAACCTGGCTCTATTTGGGATTCTGGATTACCGAGGGAGAATCTCAAACCTGGGTCTGGACACGGCTGATGTCAACGGAATCAGCTACGTCGCAGGGCTTGCAGTTGAGAACCGTGGCACTATTGTCTCCAGCTACAGCCGGGGGACGATTCACGGTCTCGCTTGTGCTGGCGGCTTGACGGCCTGGAATCGGGGGACGATCGCCACGAGCTACAGCCGTGGCATGGTCCCCGAAACCGACCATGAAGTTGGCGGCCTTGCAGGCCGAAACGATGGCGATATCACCGCGAGTTACTGCGCTGACGCATGGACCGGCGGTGGTTATGTCGTTGGACTGGTAGGCTATTATGGGAGATCCGGCAAAGTGACTGCCAGCTTCTGGGACGCTGAAGCCTCGGGCCTGCATCCGTCTGGCTGGGATACGGGCAAGACGACGGCCGAGATGCAGATGGCCAAGACGTTCCTCGATGCCGGGTGGGATTTCGTGGATGAGACCGCCAATGGGACCGACGACATCTGGTGGATCGACGAGGGGAAGGACTACCCGCGTCTCTGGTGGGAACGCCGGGAGCCTGTGCGGCTGCCTGTCATCGAGCTTGACGGGACGAACTTCGACGCTCAGATCGCCCACGGTGTCGTTCTGGTGGACTTCTTCGCGACGTGGTGCTCGCCTTGCTCGAAACAGGCCCCGATTTTGGAAGACGTCGCCGACCGTCTGGAAGGCCGGGCGCAGGTGGCCAAACTGGACGTCGACAAATCGCGGGGCATCGTCTTGCGATACGGGGTGACCGCCGTCCCGACGCTCATTCTGTTCCGTGAGGGCGTCGAGGTGACTCGATTCGTGGGGGTGACGAGCGCCGACGTGCTCGTTGCGGCCATTCTGGCGGCAGGCTCGTCGGAGTAGAAGCCGAGGACGCGTCGGTTCGACAACTGAGACAGAAGCCTATGACTCGAAAACGGGCCACGATCCTGGTGCTGGTTCTCGCCGCATGGATGCTGCTGGTCTCAGGCGCGGTGCTGGCGATCGGCTGGAAGAGCCCCGTGCACCGGGCTGTGCTGGGCATGGCTTGGGGACTGATCATTCTCTGGGTCGGCGTGTGCGGCTTGACGATGTGGCGCTGGCGGGACCTCTGGCGCCGCCTGGCGGCCCGTGTCCCGCTGCCTTGGGGCCTGAAGTTCGTACTGGGGTGCGTGATGCTGATGATGGTCGAGGAGGCGGTCACCACCCTGATGACCAATTGCGCGCCGCTATTCGGCGTAGAGGTGGGGCAGGCCTACATCACCGCCTCGGCCAACTATTTCGACGTCGTCCTGTATCACAGCGTCGTGGCCATCTCGCCGATGTTCATCGGGTGGGCGGTCATGCTTTGGCGGTGGCGGTTCTCGTCGTTCGCCGTTTTCATCCTGTTCGGCCTGACCGGTTTTCTGGCCGAGGGTCTCACCTTCGGCCTCAGTCCCGGCAGTCTCGCTTTCTGGGTCTTCGTCTACGGCCTGATGGTGTGGCTGCCCGCCTACTGCGTGCCCGCGGAGCGTTCCGCCCGTGAGCCGCGATGGTGGGCCTACCCGCTGGCGGTGGTGATCCCGTTCCTGTTCCTGCCCCTGATGGCGGTGCTGGCGCCCTGGCTGTGGCTGACGCCCAAGCATCCTCCAATCCATTTCCCTCCCATCCAGTGAAAGCGATTGCTCCGAGCCGGATCGTATCTGGGCTCTGGCAGGGTGCGTATCACGCACCGCCTCGCTGGCGGGGGCGAAGCGATCATAAAGGC
>JBDKUU010000556.1:0-1979 GCA_039679525.1 Phycisphaerales bacterium
GTGGATCAAGGCCTCCAAGGACGCCGTCAAGCAGCAGGCCGACGCAATCCACGCCCGCTACTGGCCGCGTATCGAGGAAATCCAGAAAGAAGCCAAGCGCAAGCTCGAGCATATGACGCGCGGCGACGAGCTGCCCAGCGGCGTTCTCCAGATGGCCAAGATTTACGTGGCGATCAAGCGTACGCTGTCGATCGGCGACAAGATGGCGGGGCGGCACGGCAACAAGGGCGTCATCGCCAAGATCATGCCCGAGGAAGACATGCCGTTCCTGGAGGACGGGACTCCGCTGGACATCCTGCTCAACCCGCTCGGCGTGCCAAGCCGTATGAACGTGGGCCAGATCCTGGAGACCCACCTCGGGTGGGTTGCGAAGGTGCTGGGCTTCCACGCGGTGACGCCGGTGTTCGACGGCGCGAGCGAAGAGGATATTCAGGCGTTGACCGCAGAGGGCAACGTGAGGATGAAGACCCGCCGGGCCGAGTTGAACGAGCGCGGCGAGGCCCCTGCGGCCGACGAGCTGTTCTGCGACGTCCCCAAGACGCTCAAGACGCAGCTCTACGACGGCAGGACCGGCGAGCCGTTCGATCAGAAGGCCACAATAGGCTACATCTACATGCTGAAACTGCATCACCTCGTGGACGACAAGATCCACGCGAGGGCGACCGGACCGTACAGTCTGATCACCCAACAGCCCCTGGGGGGCAAGGCCCGTACAGGCGGGCAGCGTTTCGGTGAGATGGAAGTGTGGGCACTCGAAGGCTACGGCGCCGCCTACACCCTCCAGGAAATGCTCACGGTCAAGAGCGACGACGTGGAGGGCCGTACGAAGATCTACGAGTCGATGGTCAAGGGCCAGAACACGCTGGAAGCGGGGACGCCGCTGTCCTTCGATGTGCTGTGCAACGAGATCCGCGGGCTGGGCCTCAACATCCAGCTCGAGAAGAAGCGTCTGGGACGCACGGCGCTGTAGATCGGTTGTCGAGTTTTGAGTTAGATAAGGGGCTTTAGATGTTAGGCAATATCTCCGATCGAATTAATGATTATGGTTCGGTCAAGATCTCACTGGCCAGTCCGAACGACATTCGGAGCTGGTCCTTTGGGGAGGTCCGCAAGCCCGAGACGATCAACTACCGGACATATCGGCCTGAGAAGGACGGTCTGTTCTGTGAGCGGATATTCGGACCGGAGCGCGACTGGGAATGCGCTTGCGGCAAATACAAGGGGACGAAGTTCAAGGGGATCATCTGCGACCGGTGCGGCGTGAAAGTGACTCACAGCCGCGTGCGCCGCAAGCGCATGGGCCACATCAACCTGGCGGCCCCCGTGCTGCACATCTGGGTCTTCAAATCGATCCCCAACCGTCTCGGCACGATCCTCGGGATGAAGAGTTCGGACCTGGAGAAGATCATCTACTTCCAGGATTACGTCGTTACGGACGCCGGGGCCACCGGTCTGAAGGCGACCCAGCTTCTGAGCGAAGAGGAGTATCGGGACGCCCTCACCAAGTACGGCAACTCGTTCAAGGCGTCCATGGGCGCCGAGGCGATCAAGACGCTGCTGGAAGCCATGGATCTGGACGTCCTGGGCGGCAATCTGCGGAAAGCCATCACCAAGACCAACAGCAAACAGAAGATCCGGGACCTGACCAAGCGGCTCAAGACCATCAACGAGATCAAGACCAGCAACAACAAGGCCGAGTGGATGGTCCTGGAGGCCGTGCCGGTGATTCCGCCGGACCTGCGGCCCCTGGTGCTCCTGGAGAGGGACAACTTCGCGACGAGCGATTTGAACGACCTCTACCGCCGCATCATCAACCGCAACAACCGTCTCAAGAAGCTGATCGACCTCAACGCGCCGGAAGTGATCATTCGCAACGAGAAGCGAATGCTCCAGCAGGCCGTCGATTCGCTGTTGGACAACGGCCGCTGCCGCAGGCCTGTGCTGGGCAGCAACAACCGGCCGCTCAAATCCCTGACCGA